>NZ_JBFRCU010000012.1:0-121432 GCF_052113205.1 Inquilinus sp. YAF38
GCGCCCGCCCAGCGCGCCGAGCCGCACCATGGCCAGCGCCTCCTCGACCCGGGCGGCGGCCTCGGCGCGCGGCACCCGCCGCTCCTCCAGCCCGAAGCCGACATTGCGCGCCACGCTGAGATGCGGGAACAGGGCGTAGGACTGGAAGACGTAGCCCATGTTGCGGCGGTGCGCCGGCTCGTGGGTGATGTCGGCACCGTCGACCCGGATGGTGCCGCCATCGGGCGCGATCAGCCCGGCCATCATCCGCAGCGTCGTGGTCTTGCCGCAACCGGACGGGCCGAGCAGCGCCACCGCCTCGCCCCGGCCGACGGTCAGCGTGACATCGTCGACCGCGACGAAGCCGCCATAGCGCTTGGCCAGGCCCTGCAGCTGGAGATAGCTCATCGGATCAGCCGGCCGAGATCACTTCGCGGCGCCAGCGGTTGTTCCACTTGTCGCGCACCTTGACGATCTCGCTCCAGTCGACCTCGATCATGCGGCTGCGGTTCTCCGGCGCGATGGCGGTGCGGGCCATCGCCTTGGGGTCGATCTGCGCCTTGCCGTTGGTCGGCGCGTAGAACACGCGCTCGGTGAAGGCCTTCTGCGCCTGCTGCGACAAGGCGTGGTTGATGAAGGCGACGGCGGTGGCGCGGTTCTTCGACCCGGCGGTCAGGTTGATGGTGTTGATCTGGAACACCGACCCCTCCGGCGGCAGCAGCGCGCCCAGCTTGCCCTGGGTCTCGTCGATCTTGCGCTGCGACCGGGCGTTCCAGCCGGTGGCGACGCGGACGATGCCGTTCTGGATCAGCGAGTAGCCGTCGGGATTGGGGTTCCAGGTGTTCACCGACGGCGCCAGCTCGGCCAGCTTCTTGATCGCCGCATCGATCGACTGCCGGTAGTCGCCGCCCAGCATCTTCTCCACCATCACGGTCAGGGCCAGGCCCTGGATGTTGGGCGGGGCGCTGATCCCCAGCAGCCCCTTGAGGTCCGGGCGCCACAGATCGGCCAGGCTGGCCAGGGGCGGCTTCAGGTTCACGGCGTCGGTGACCAGCACCAGATGGTCGAAGGTCACGGCCGGCCCGAACTCGCCGCCGGCGGCGCGGGCTTCAGGGACCAGCTCCTCCAGCGACGGCACCTCGGCCGGGCTCAGCTTGTCGAACAACCCCTCGGCGTTGCCGATGTTGGAGGCGGTGACGTCCAGGATGGTGACGTCGATCTGCGGATCCGCCTTCTGGGCGCGGATGTTGCCCAGCATCTCGGCCGAGGTGCCGCCCGGCGCGTAGACGACCTGCACGCCCGGGAAGGCCTGCTGGAACGGCTCGATGACGGTCTTGACGTAGTTGTCCTGGAAGGTGCCGTCGGCATAGGACATCAGCCGGATCTGGCCGGAAGGCGATTGGGCCCGGAGGATCGCCGGGGCCGCGAGGGTCGCGACCCCGGTCTGGAGCAGAAGACGGCGCGTCAGCATCTGGAAGCCCCCATTGTTGGCCCCGTTCGGGGCGGCGTTGATTGCGGCCCGGCCTGTCTCAGGCCGCGACCTTGTCGGCGAAATGCGCGACGAAGCGGGCGCAGATCTCGGTCAGCTTCTCGGTCAGCGCCGCGCCGGTCTCGGCCGAGCACAGCCGCGGATCGCCCTTGCCGACGCCGAGCGTGTAGACCTCGTCATACTGGTTCGGCATGCCGATCTCGGCGCCGTCGAAGCTGGCGGTGCCGAGCCCGGTGAAGGGCAGGTCCAGCACCGGGTCGCGCTTCGCCGGCCGCTCCGTCGGCATCATCTCCGGGCGCATCAGCTCCGGGAACAGGTGCAGGCCGATGCTGGTCAGCGGGTCGGCGCCGTGACCGGCCACCTTGGCGGAGACCTCGGCCCCGACGATGCCGGGCAGCAGGCCATAGCCGATGCGCCACAGATACAGGCTGGGCAGCACCGTGCCGTCGCGCAGGTACAGGCTGCGCGCCACCTCGGCGATCGGCCCGACATTGCCGCCATGGCCGTTGATGACGACCAGCCGGGTCAGGCCGGTCTTGTGCAGCGACGACACCATGTCGGTGATGACGCTGGTCAGGGTCGACTGCGACAGGGCGATGCCGCCGATCATCGGGCCGAACCAGTCGACGCCGCCATAGGGCAGCACCGGCGCCACCAGGGTCCGGATGCCGCGCTGGCTGGCGCGGATGGCCGCCAGCTCGGCGATCTTCTCGGCCAGCAGGTAGTCGCCCATCGGCGCGTGCGGCCCCTGGTCCTCATGGCTGCCCATCGGCAGCAGGATCACCGGGTTCTGCGCCAGGGTCTCGCGGGCCTCGCCGCCCGTGATGGTGCCCAGATGCACCTTCGGTTCCGTCTTCGCGGCCAAAGCTCTTACTCCTCGTCGGCAGATCGGTGGGCGGGCCGGATCGTCATCAGGCGATCTCCTCGGCCCGGATGCAGGCGACACGGCGGGCCTCGCCGTGGGGGCGCAGCTCCGGCACCGTCTCGGCGCAGGCCGGCCGCGCATGGGCGCAGCGGGTGCGGAAGACACAGCCGGAGGGTGGGTTGGACGGGCTCGGTGGGTCGCCAGCCAGCAGGATCCGGCCGGCGCGGCGGTCGGGCCGCAACTGCGGCGTCGCCGAGATCAAAGCGCGGGTGTAGGGGTGGGCCGGGCTGGTGAACACGGCCTCGGCCGGGCCTTCCTCCATCACCCGGCCGAGATACATCACCATCACCCGGTCGCACAGGTGCCGCACCACCGGCAGGTCGTGGCTGATGAACAGCATGGCCAGGCCCAGGTCGCGCCGCAGCTCGGCCAGCAGCTGCACGATCTGGGCCTGGATCGAGACGTCCAGCGCCGACACCGGCTCGTCCGCGACCAGGAAGTCCGGCCCGCTGGCGAGGGCGCGCGCCAGACCGATGCGCTGGCGCTGGCCGCCGGAGAATTCATGCGGGTAGCGCTGCGCATAGCTGGGGTCGAGGCCGACCCGCTCCAGCATCCCCGCGACACGATCGGCGCGCTGCCCGGCATCGCCGACGCGGTGGATGGCCAGGCCGTCGGCGACCTGGGCGCCGACCCGGCGGCGCGGGTCGAGGCTGCCATAGGGGTCCTGGAACACGATCTGCATGCGCCGGCGCAGCGCCCGCCACTCGCGGCCGGAGGGGCGGCCCAGCGGCTGGCCGTCGAAGCTGACCGTCCCGCCGCTGGCGGGCATCAGCCCCAGCATCAGCCGGCCCAGCGTGCTCTTGCCCGATCCGGATTCGCCGACCACGCCCAGCACCTCGCCGCGGGCCACGCCGGCATCGACCGCGCGCACCGCCTGCACCGCCCGGCCGCGCCGGAACAGGCCGCCGGTGTGGAAGACCTTGGACAGGCCCCGGGCCTCGACCAGCGGCGTCGCCGAGGGATGGGTCATGCCGCGGCCTCCGTCCCGTTCGCCAGTTCCTGCCAGCGGATGCAGCGGGTCCGATGCCCCGCCCGCGCCTCGTCCAGCGGCACCGGCGCCGCCGTGCAGGCTGCGACGGCATGGCTGCAGCGCGGCGCGAAGCGGCAGCCGGCCGGGAAGGCATGGGGCTGCGGCACCACGCCGGGAATGCCGGCGGGCTGGCCGTCGCCATCCGGCGTCGCCGCCAGCAGGGCGCGGGTGTAGGGGTGCAGGGGAGCGGCGAACACCGCGGCGGCGTCGCCCTGCTCGACCACCTGCCCGGCATACATCACCGTGACCCGATCGGCGATCTCGGCGACGACGCCCAGGCTGTGGGTGATGAAGATCATCGCCGTGCCGGTCTCGCGCTGCAGCTCGGCCAGCAGCTCCAGGATCTGGGCCTGGACGGTGACGTCCAGCGCCGTGGTCGGCTCGTCGGCGATCAGCAGGCCCGGGCGGTTCGCTAGCGCCATGGCGATCATGACGCGCTGGCGCATGCCGCCCGACAGCTCGTGCGGCCAGGCGTCCAGCCGCCGCTCCGGATCGGCGATGCCGACGCGGCGGAACAGGCCCAGCGCCTCGGCCCGCGCCGCCTTGGCCGACATCCGGCGATGGGCGCGGATCGCCTCGGCCACCTGGTCGCCGACCCGGTGCACCGGGTTCAGGCTGCTCATCGGGTCCTGGAACACCATGGCCATGGCGCCGCCGCGCAGTGCCCGCAGCGCCGGCTCGTCCAGCCGCAGCAGGTCGCGCTCGCCCAGCCAGGCGGCGCYGGCGACCGGCCGCGCCGCCGGCGGCAGCAAGCCCATCAGCGCGGTGGCGGTCACCGATTTGCCGGAGCCGCTCTCGCCGACGATGGCCATGGTCTCGCCGGGGCGGACCGAGAACGAGACATCCTCGACCGGCCGGATGATGCCGCGCGCGGTGGCGATCTCGACGGTCAGGCCCTGCAGGTCCAGCACGGCATCGGTCCGTGCCGGCGGCGGCAGCAGCCCGGGCAGCATGCGGTCGATCAGGCGCGGCCGGGGGCGGGCGGCCGGGGTGCGCGGGTCGACCGCGTCGCGCAGCCCGTCGCACAGCAGGTTCATCGCCAGGATGGTCAGGCTCAGCGCCGCGCAGGGCCACAGCAGCAGCAGCGGCGACTGCTCCATGGTGGCGCGGGCGCCGCGGATCATCAGGCCCCAGGACGGGGCGGGCGGCACCACGCCGAGGCCGAGGAAGGACAGGCCGCTCTCCAGCACCACCGCGGCGGCGACGGCCAGCGACAGCTGCACCAGCACCGGCCCGGCGATGTTCGGCAGCACGGTGCGCAGCAGGATCCGGCCGGTCGGGGCGCCCAGGGCGCGCACCGCCTCGACATAGTCATGGCTGCGGGCCGATAGCACCTCGGCATAGGTGACCCGGGCGAAGCCGGGCAGGTACAGCACCGACAGGACCAGGATCAGCGTGCCGGCGCCGGGTCCGAGCAGGGTGACGACCAGCAGCGCCAGCAGCACCGGCGGGAAGCACAGGATGATGTCCATGCTGCGCACCGCCAGCAGCTCGCCGATGCCGCGGAACCAGCCGCCTACCAGCCCCAGCGCGGTGCCGAGGATGCCGGCGATCGCGGCGGCGGCGAAGGCGACGCCCAGGCTGGTGCGGGCGCCCCAGATCAGGCGGGACAGGACGTCGCGGCCGAACTCGTCACGCCCCAGCGGCGATCCTGGCATCGGCCCGGCCAGGCGCTGGGCGATGTCCTGCTTGACCGGGTCCGCCAGGCCCAGCCACGGCGCCAGCAGCGCCAGCAGGATGACGGCGGCGACCAGCGCGCCCGGGAGCCACAGGCGCTTCATGCCGCGCGGATCCGCGGATCGAGCACGGCGTAGAGCATGTCCATCGCCAGGTTGATCAGCAGGAACAGGCCGGAGACGGTGAGGACGATCCCGACCACCATCGGATAATCGCGCGCCTCGACTGCGTGCAGCAGCGGCGTCGACAGGCCGGGCCAGTTGAAGACGTATTCGACCAGCACCGTGCCGCCCAGCATGGTGCCCATCTGCAGGCCCAGCACGGTCAGCACCGGGCTCAGCGCGTTGCGCACGACGTGGTGAACCAGCACCCGGGCGGGGGACAGGCCCTTGGCCCGGGCGGTGCGGACATAGTCGCGCGACAGGGCGTCCAGCACCGAGGACCGCGTCATCCGAAACACGATCGCGGTCAGGCCCTTGGCGATGGCGATCGCCGGCAGGGCCAGCAGGGTCAGGTGCTTCATCGGATCCTGGGCCAGCGGCACGAAGCCGCCGGCCGGCATCAGGCGCAAGGCCTGGGCCATCAGCAGGATCAGCAGGGTGCCGACCACGAACACCGGCACCGCCAGCAGCAGCGCGGCGAGGCCGGAGGCGATGCGGTCGAAGGTTCCGCCACGGTGCATCGCGGCGTAGGTGCCGGCCGGGATGCCGAAGATCACGGCCAGCAGCGCCCCGGCGGCGATCAGCTCCAGCGTGCGCGGCAGGCGCAACGCGATCTCCTGCGCCACCGGATAATCGTCGACCAGGGAGTTGCCCAGGTCGCCCCGCGGCAGGCCGGACAGGAAGTCGAGATACTGGTCGGCCAGCGGCCGGTCGAGGCCCAGCTTCTCGCGCAGCTCGGCCACCGTGGCCGGGTCGGGGGCGATGCCGCCGGTCGACAGCAGCAGCTCCGCCGGGTCGCCGGGCACCATGTGCAGCGCCAGGAACACGATCGTGGCGACGATCCAGGCCAGGGCCAGCGACGTTCCGATGCGGCGGAGCAGCCCGGCGATCATCCGAACATGGTCTCCTCGAGCGTCGCGCCGGAGGAGGTGGTCAGCGCGCCGGGCAGGTTGGTGAAGCCGGTGAGGCGCCGGTCCAGGCCGTAGCCCTGCGACCGCCAGGCCAGCCCGGCCAGCGGCACCTCCTCGAGGGCGGCGCGCTGCATCTCCTTGTAGATCTCGACCCGCTTGGCCGGGTCGAACTCGCCCCGGCCACGGGCCAGCGCGTCGACGGTCCTCGGCGCCTTGAGGCCGAAGGAGCGGCCATGGGTCGGCGCCAGCGAGGTGTCGAGCACCCCGGTCAGCCCGTCGGGGTCGTTGTTGTCGGCGGCCAGACCGTGGATGGCGATGTCGTACTGGCCCTTGGTGCCGCGGGCGACGCGGGTCGACCAGTCCGGCAGCTGCAGCTCGCACTGGATGCCGATGGCGGCGAGATGCTGCTGCACCACCTCGGCGGTGTCCTTGTGCATGCCGTACTGGGCGGTGGCCAGCAGCGTGGTCTGGAATCCGTCCGGATGCCCGGCTTCGGCCAGCAGCGCCTTGGCTCGGGCGGGGTCGTAGGCCCAGCCATGCGCCAATTCGTCGTCGTGCCACGGCGTGCCGGCGGTGATCGGTACCCCTTCCAGCGGCTTGCCGCGGCCGAAGAAGGCGGCCTTGACGATGTCCTCGCGCTTCACCGCATGGGCAATCGCCCGGCGCACGCGCGGATCGTCGAAGGGCGGCCGGGTGGCGTTGAACAGCACGCACATGAACGGCCCCTCGACCGTGTCGAGCCTGAGCCGCGGGTCGGCTTCGACCGCACCCATCGACTGCCAGGGCACGTATTCGATCATGTCGACATCGCCGCTCTGCAGCGCCGCGACGCGCAGGTTCTCGTCGGCATAGACGGTGAAGCGGATGCCCTTCAGCTTGGGGTAGCCCGGCTTGTAGAACTTGTCGAAGGCGGCCAGTTCGATCGAGGTGCCGCGCTCCTGCCCGGCCAAGCGGAACGGCCCGGCGCCGATCGGCTCGCTCGGCGTCGAGTTCCGCGACAGCACGAAGGTGTTGTAGTTGGCGAACCAGGCCGGCAGCGTCGCCGTCGGCGTCTTGGTCACCAGGCGGACGGTCTGCGGGTCGGGGATCTCGATGCGCGCGATGCCCTGGAACTGGGTGCGCATATAGGCGGTCGAGGTCTCGCCGGCGATCTGCTCGATCGACCATTTCACGTCGTCGGCGGTGACCGGGTCGCCGTTCTGGAAGACGCAGCCGGGGCGCAGCTTGAACACCCAGGCGCCCTCGTCGTCGACCGACCAGGATTCGGCCAGCTCGCCGCGCAGCTGGCCCTTGCTGTCATAGCCGACCAGGCTGCGGTGCAGCATCAGCTTCACTGTGCCGGCGGCCGCGCCGGTGCTGACCCAGGGCTGCAGGTTGGGCGGAAAGGCCGACAGACCGTAGCGCAGGATGCCGTCGGCCGACTGGGCCCGTGCCGGCAGCGAGAGGCCCGGCAGCGAGAGGAGGGGCAAAGAAAGCCCGGCCCCCAGCAGCGCGCGGCGCGTCGTGGTCATGCAGCTTCTATCCCCGACCATGGTGCCATCCCCTGTTTTGGCGCGCGGGCGGCATGGCCCGCGGCCGAGATGTCGATTTTTGCCCGATGTGGTCCGGGCTCTTGTTTTTGACATCTATCCGGCTGAAAATTACATGTCAACTGACATGTGGGCGAAGCGGTGCAGTCCGCCCGAGACAACGAGGAAGGCTTGAAGCCGCGCGATCGTGCCATTTTCCGGAACGGCCGGGCTTTGAGCTTCCCGGCATAACGTGTAACCTCACTTGCAAACAATCAGGCCCGCAGGCGGCAAAGGGTTCCGGTGTCCCAACGTCCAAGACTGAGCGATATCCTGTATGGCGACATGCTGGGGCGGATCCAGCGCGGCCAGTTTCCGGGGGACGGCAAGCTGCCGTCCGAGAAGGAGCTGAGCCAGAGCTTCGGCGTGTCCCGGCCGATCGTGCGCGAGGCCCTGCGCCGGCTGCGCGAGGAGGGGCTGATCCAGTCCCGCCAGGGCGCCGGCAGCTTCGTCGTCGGCGTGGCCGAGCCGCCGCCGCGGCTGGCGAATGGCGGCCAGGGCATCCAGACGATCTCGGATGTCCGGCGCATCTACGAGTTCCGCGTCGCGCTGGAGGGCGAGGTCGCCTACGCCGCCGCCCTGAACCGCAACGAGGCGCTGCTGGCCGCGGTGAAGGGCGAGCTCGACGCCATCGACCAGGCGATCCGCACCGGCAAGATCGGCGTGCAGCAGGACAGCGACTTCCACACCGCGATCGCCCGGGCGACGCAGAACCAGTATTTCGAGGCGGCGCTGGCCGCGGTGCGGCCGCATCTCGACTATGTCATCGACCTCGCGCGCAGCTTCTCGATGCTGCATTCGGCCGGGCACCTGGCGATGGTCCAGCGCGAGCATGCGGCGGTGTATGAGGCGATCCGCGACGGCGATGCGGTCAAGGCGCGCGAGGCGATGCAGGCCCATATCCGCAACGCGCAGGAACGGGTGTTCGACGGCATCCACCTGTAGCGGCGGCCGCGGCGGCCGGCGACCCGGTTGCCTGACAAGTGGCGGCCCGAAGCGGCTCTTCGGCGATAGTTGTCAGGGGCCAGGCAATCCCGCCTCCGGCCGGTCGGGCAAGGCGACTCGGACTATTTATTTACGACAAATCAACGGGTTGACGACGATCAATCCAAGCGGCTGCAGTTTGCTTGTCTGAAAAAAGCATAAGTTGACAAGTTCGGCGGTGACAACGCAGAGTCGGCAGGCGGCGGCCCCGGCTGCCGTATCCGTCCTGCGGGGCGGGCCCGACCGGCAGGGAGGCCGGCCGCCGCCCGGGCCCGCGCCGGGAGAGCCTGCGAGTGAACGACACCCATCTGCAAGCCCTGGGGGCGGTGCTCGGAGAGCGCGGCCTGCTCGCGGCGCCCGATGACCTCTCCGCCTATGAGACCGGCGCCCGCTACGACCACGGCCGCGCTGCCTTCGTCGCCCGCCCGGCGACCACGGCCGAGGCCTCCGCCGTCGTCGCCCATTGCGTGCGCCACGGCATCCGGCTGGTGCCGCAGGGCGGCAACACCGGCCTCGTCGCCGGCTCGACGCCCGACCCCGGCGGGGCGCAGGGCGTGCTCAGCCTCGACCGATTTACGGGTCCGTTAGACGTGGACGTGGCGAACCGCAGCGCCACCGTCGGCGCCGGCCTGCGCCTGTCCGCCCTCAATCAGGTGCTGGCGCCGCACGGCCTGACCCTGCCGATCGATCTAGGGGCCGACCCGATGGTCGGTGGCATGGTCGCGACCAACACCGGCGGCGCGCGGTTCATCCGCTACGGCGACATGCGCCGGCACGTGCTGGGGCTGGAGGTCGTGCTGCCCGACGCGCAGGGCACCGTGCTCGACCTGATGCGGCCGCTGCGCAAGAACAACACTGGGCTCGACCTCAAGCAGCTCTTCATCGGCACCGGCGGCGCCTACGGCCTAGTCACCCGCGCGGTGCTGGAGCTGCGCCGCCTGCCGCAGCAATCGGCCACGGCCATCCTGGTGCCGCGCGATGATGATTCGGTGATGACGCTGCTGACCGCGTTCGAGGAGCGGGTCGGCGACCATCTTGCGGCGTTCGAGGGCCTGTCGGGCGCCGCGGTCGAGCTGGCGCTGAAGCACCATGAGCGGCTGCGCAACCCGTTCGCGCCGAATCCGCCGCCACCCTTCTGCATCCTGGTCGAGATCGAGCGCTCCTGGGCCGCGCGGGAGCAGGAGCCGTCGATCGATGCCCTGATGGAGCAGGCGCTGACGGAGATCTGGGACCTGCCAGGCGCCCCGCTGGCCGACGCCATGCCGGGCCGCGGCTCTGACTTCTGGGCCCTGCGGCATGTGCTGAGCGAGAGCCTGGCGGCGGAGGGCCGGGTGGTCGCCTTCGACCTCGGCTTCGCCCGCGCCGACGTGATGCCGTTCCGCCGGGCGATGACCGAGATGCTGGCGCAGCGGTTCCCGGAGGCGCGGATCTGCGATTTCGGCCATGTCGGCGATGGGGGCGTGCACTTCAACCTGGTGCTGCCGCGCGACTCCGCCCTGGCGCGCGACCCGGCGCCGCTGCGCGAGCTGGTGTTCGGCGAGGCGGCCGGGCGCTTCGGCGGCAGCTTCAGCGCCGAGCACGGCATCGGCCGGGCCAACGTGGCGTTCTATGAGCGCTTCGTCGCCGACCGTGAGCGCGGCCTCGCCGGGGCGATCCAGGATCTGGTCGCTCCGGGCGGCCTGGGCGCGGTGGACTTCCGCGCCGCGGCAGCGTCGAAGGGGCCATCGTAGCTGCAGGTGACGGAGGTTGGGAGAAACAGCACGCCGTCCGCGTCACGTGTGGCTCGAGCAAATCGCGCAACTGCCGCCGGTCAGAGGAAGCTGTTCGCGATCAGCTCCTGGGTGTAGGGCGCGGCGACGGTGCGGGCGCGCAGCGCGTCGGAGGACAGCTCCTCGATGCAGGCTCCGTCCTTCATCACCAGCACCCGGTCGCACATCTGGCCGACCACGGCGAGGTCGTGGCTGACGAAGACATAGGTCAGCCTGTGCTCCTCACGCAGCGCCATCAGCAGGTTCAGGATCTCGGCCTGGATCGAGACGTCGAGGGCCGAGGTCGGCTCGTCCAGCAGCACGATCGACGGCCGCAGGGCCAGCGCCCGGGCGATGGCGACGCGCTGCCGCTGGCCGCCCGACAGCTCATGCGGATAGCGGTCGGCGAAGCGGGCGGGCAGGCCGACCCGCGCCAGGGCGCCGGGGACATGGTCCCACGGGTCCGGCAGGCCCATGGCGATCAGCGGCTCGGCCAGGGCACGGCCGATGCGGTGCCGCGGATGTAGCGACCCGTAGGGGTCCTGAAACACCATCTGCACCCGGGCCAGCTCGTCGCGGCCGCGCTTCGGCTGGACCGGCTTCCCTGCCAGCTCGATCCGGCCGGTCCAGCGCTGCTCCAGCCCGGCGAGGGACCGCAGCACCGTCGACTTGCCGCAGCCGGATTCGCCGACGATGCCCAGCGCGCCGCCGGGCTCGACCGCGAAGGACACGCTCTTCACCGCATGCGCGGTGCCGCGGCGGGACTGGAAGCGGACATCGAGATCCGCGACCCGGACCATCGCCTCGCCGGAACTCATCGGGCGGCCTCCTCGAAGGCGGCGAGTCTCGCCCGGTCGATCACCGGCAGCCGGTGCGGCCGCGGGCCGTCGAAGCCGGGCATCGAGGCGATCAGGCCCCGCGTATAGGGATGCGCGGCCTCGTCGAGCGAGCGCAGCTCCTCGACCACCCGGCCGGCATACATGACGAGAATACGGTCGCAGAAGCGCGCCACCATGCGGATGTCGTGACTGATCAGGATCAGGCCGGAGCCGTTCTCCCGCACCAGCCCGTCCAGCAAGGTCAGCACGTCCTGGCGCACGCTGACGTCGAGCGCCGAGGTCGGCTCGTCGGCGATCACCAGCTTCGGCTTGTTCAGCAGCATCATGGCGATCATGGCGCGCTGGCCCATGCCGCCCGAGATCTCGTGCGGGTACAGCGCCATGGTCCGTTCCGGATCGCGGATCCGGACATGGCCCAGCATCTCCAGCGCCGCCTTGCGCGCCGCCCGGCCGCCCAGCTTCAGATGGACCCGCGCCGATTCCGCGATCTGCGCCCCGATGGGCTTCACCGGGTTCAGCGAATAGCGCGGGTCCTGCAGGATCAGGGCCATGTCGCGGCCGCGGATCCGGGTCAGCTCGCGCTCGCGCAGGGCCAGCAGGTCGCGGCCCATGAAGCGCAGCGTGTCGGCCTGCACCTGCGCGCCCTTCGGCTGCAGCCGCATGATCGCGCGCCCGGCCGTCGACTTGCCGGAGCCGGATTCGCCCACGATGCCCAGCCGCTCGCGGCCCAGCGCGAAGCTGACGTCGCGCACCGCCCGGACGGCATAGGCGCCGTGGCCGAAGGTCACCGACAGGTTCTCCACCTGAAGCATGGGGGCGTCAGCGGGCATGGCGGGGATCCAGCACGTCGCGCAGGGCGTCGCCCAGCAGGTTGAAGGCCAGGCTGGTCGCCAGGATCGCCAGGCCGGGCATCACCGAGACCCACCAGGCGTCGAGCATGAATTTGCGGCCGCTGGAGATCATCGCCCCCCATTCCGGCGCCGGCGGCTGGGCGCCGAGGCCGAGGAAGCCGAGGCCCGCCGCGGTCAGAATGACCCCGGCCATCGACAGGGTCAGGCGGACGATGACCGACGGGATGCACATCGGCATCACATAGAGGCCGATCAGGCGGAGGTGCGAGGCGCCGTACAGCCGCGCCGCGGCGATGTATTCGGCCTGGCGCACCACCAGCGTCTCGGCCCGCGCCAGCCGGGCGATCGACGGCCAGGCGGTCAGCGAGATGGCGACGATCGCGGTGCCCAGCCCGGCGCCCAGCGCCGCCGCGAAGGCCAGGGCCAGCACCAGCGACGGGAAGGACAGGACGATGTCGGTGGCCCGCATCAGCACGGCATCGACATGCCCGCCGCAATAGCCGGCGACGACGCCGATGAGGAGGCCGATCGGGCCGATGATCAGCGTCACCGTGCCGACGATCTGTAGCGTGATCCGGCTGCCCCAGACCAGCCGGCTGAAGATGTCGCGACCGAGCTCGTCGGTGCCGGCGAGATGGCCCCAACCGGGCGGCTGCAGCACGTTGTTGAGGTTCTGCACGGCCGGGTCGTAGGGGGCGATCCAGGGCGCCAGCAGGGCGATGACCACCAGGAATCCGATGACGGCCAGCCCGGCCATGCCCAGCTTCTCGCGCCGGAAGCGACGGATCTGGACCGACCAGGCGCCGCCGGCGGCCGGTTCGGCCGCGATTGGCACGATCGGCTGCTCTGCCTGCATCGACATCAGCGGGCCTCCCGTGTGCGGGGGTCGAGCGCCAGATAGGCGGCGTCGGCGAGGACGTTGAGGATCATGAAGATCAGGCCGATCAGCAGGGTGCAGGCCAAGATGGCGTTCATGTCGCCGATCATCAGCGCGTTGGTCATGTACTGGCCGATGCCGGGCCAGGAGAACACGATCTCCACCAGCACCGCCCCCTCCAGCAGATGGCCGTAGGAGATCGCCAGGATGGTGACCAGCTGCACCGCGATGTTCGGCAGGATGTGGCCCCAGACCACGGCCGGCAGCCGCAAGCCCTTGGCTCGGGCGGCGATAATGTAGTCCTGGCCCAGCTGCTCCAGCGTGAAGCTGCGGGTCATGCGGACGATATAGGCCATCGCGGCATAGGCCAGGATGCAGGCCGGCAGGATCAGGTGGCTCAGCGCGTTCCAGAAGATCTCGTGCTCGCCGGCCAGCAGGCTGTCGATCAGGATGGCGCCGGTCCGCGGCTCGACGATGTCCTCGTAGAACACGTCGATCCGGCCCGGCCCGCCGACCCATTGCAGCCCGGCATAGAACACGATCAGCCCGACGATGCCGAACCAGAACACCGGCAGAGAATGGCCCAGCAGGGCCAACACCCGGGCGATCTGGTCCAGGAGCGTGTCGCGGTACAGCGCCGCCAGCAGGCCGAGCGGCACGCCGACGGCGACACTGAGGATGATGGCCAGCGTCGCCAGCTCCAGCGTCGCCGGGAAGGCTGCGGCCAGGTCCGACGCAACCGGGTTGCCGGTCAGCACCGCGGTGCCCAGGTCGCCCTGGGCCATGTTCTTCAGATAGACCCAGAACTGCTCGGGGATCGGCAGGTCGAGGCCCATCTTGGCCCGCATCGCCGCATAGGCCGCCGGGTCCGCCAGCTCGCCGACGATGGCGCCCACCGGATCGGACGGCATCAGCCGCCCGATCACGAAGGTGAGGCACAGGAGGACCAGAAGGCTGAGAGCCAGGCTGAAGACGCGGCGCAGCAGCTTGAGCGGCAGGTCGCGGGTCATGTCGTCTCCCATCCGCCGGTCCGCATCGCGGTCACTCGGCCTTCTTGCTGACGATATCCAGCCGGACGCCGCGGAAGCCCTGGCCGATGAAGTTCTCGACATTGGCCGCCACCACCACCGGCGCGAATCGCTCGAACATCGGCAGGATCGCCGGGCCGCTGGCCAGGAACTGCTTCTGGATCTCGGTGTACAGGGCCTCGCGCTTGGCGCGGTCTTCCTCGCCGCGGGCCTGCACCGTCAGCTTGGTCAGCTCCGGGATGTCCCAGGCCGACCGCCAGGTGAAGTAGCCGGAATTGCCGGTCGGGCTGTTGTCCGGGTTGTAGGTGAAGTTCTGCAGCGACCCGATCGGATCGGCCATGTTGCCGCCGCCGGTCAGCGGCATCAGCAGGTCGAACTCCCGGGCGCGGTGGGAGGCGATGATCTGGCTGCCATTGCCCTGCTCGATCGAGACTTTGATGCCGATCTGGGCCAGCGAGGCCTGGATCGCGGTGGCCAGGTCGACGCGCGGGGTCTCGGCGATCGTCTTCAGCACCAGCGGGAAGCCGTCCGGAAAGCCGGCCTTGGCCAGCAGCTCCTTGGCCTTGGCGACGTCCAGCGTATAGCCCGGGTCGGGCAGGGCGGTCGGATAGTTCTCCGGCACCGGCACCTGGCGGACCCGGCCGTACGGGCCCATGATCGTCTTCTGCATGCCGGCATAGTCCAGGCCCCAGGCGATGGCGCGGCGGACATCTGGGTTGGCCAGGTACTGGTTCTGCGTGTTCATCGCCAGCACGTAGAAGCCGCCGGTCGGCACCCGCTGGGTGACAAAGCCGGCCTTGCCGTCGAAGGCGGCGATGTCCGAGGCGGCCAGCGCCGTCGCCACGTCGATGTCGCCGCGCTCCAGCAGCAGGCGCTGCACCTGGCTTTCCGCGACGTGGCGCAGCACCACCCGCTTCATCGCCGGCGCGCCGCCCCAGAAGGCGTCGTTGCGGTCCATCAGGATGATCTCGTTCGGCGACCAGCGGCGCAGCACGAACGGGCCGGACCCGGCGGAGTTGGCGCGCAGCCACGCATTGCCGAAATCGTTGTTGGCCTCGTGCTTGGTGGCCTCGGCCTTGTCGATCACGGCGCCGTTGTTGCCCGACAGGGCGAACAGCACGAATTCGGCGATCGTGCCCTCCGGCAGCTTGAGGCGGAAGGTCTTCGGGTCGACCACCTCGAGGAAATCGTCGATGTTCTTTTCGTCATAGCCGTAGGGCTTCCACAGCGACGCGGCGGCTTGGTTCAGCTTCAGCATGCGCCGCAGCGACCACGCCGCATCCTCGGCCGTGACCGGATTGCCGCTGGCGAATTTGGCGTCGCGCAGATGGAAGACGATGGACCGGCCGTCGACCTCCCAGCTTTCGGCCAGCTGCGGCACCAGCTTGGTCGCGTCGTTCGGATCGGTCGAGACCAGGCGGTCGTAGATGTTTGAGGTGATGATCCAGGAACCGGATTCGGTGGCCTGTCCCGGATCCAGCGACAGCACCTGCGCCAGCGACGCCCCGATCACCAGCTGGTCCGCCGGTGTTTTGGCCGCGGCGGTGCCGCAGACCGGCACCAGTGCGACCGCCAGGGTCAGCAGCCTTCTACCCCATTTCCCCATGGTCCGGGCCTCCCTAATTTTATATGATGTCTGTTGTCTGATGACTTATCATTGCCGATCTTGACTTCGCAAGAGTCAAATGTGTGACTGCCGTCGGACGGATGGGCGGAGGGCACGCCCCCAACGAAGAAGCGATCAGGAGGAGCGGTGCCGAACCCAATTGGAGCCGAAGCGGGGCCGCCACGGCGTCGCGAGAAGCTGGCCACCGCAGTCGCCGAGGCCTTGCGCAGCCGGATCGCCAACGGCGCTTTGCCGGTCGGCGCCAGGCTGCCGACCGAGCAGCGCCTGATCGACGAATTCAACGTCAGCCGGACCGTGGTGCGCGAGGCGATCGCCGAGCTGCGGGCCAAGGGGCTGGTCGAGCCGCGCCAGGGCGTCGGCGTGTTCGTGACGACGGGGGCGGAGCCCGAGCCCGGCCTCCTGTCGGGCGACTTCACCCGGCTGTCAGAAGTGTTGGAATTGCTCGAGTTCCGCATGGGGGTGGAGATCGAGGCGGCTGGCCTGGCGGCGCAGCGCCGGTCGTCGCGGCAGGAGGCCGAGATCCTGCTGGCGCATGACCGGATGATCGCTGCGGTCGATATCGGCGGCAGCGCTGTCGATGCCGATTTCGGGCTGCACCTGGCAATCGCCGCGGCCACCAACAACCACTTCTACACCGACGTCCTGACCTATCTCGGCAAGCGCACCATCCCGCGCAGCCGGCTGGGCGAATCGGCCGAGGCGACCACCGGCTATCTGCGCAAGGTGATCGTCGAGCATGCCAGGATCATCGAGGCGATCGAGCGCCAGGATCCGGATGGCGCCCGCCTGGCGATGCGCCACCACCTGACCGAAAGCCAGCGCCGCTACCGCGCCCTGGGCGGGTTGCCGGCCGACGCCGAATCCTGACCAGTGTCGCCGCGTTCCGGCTTGTCATCAGTCATATGATGTCATATTAGCTCAGCCAACAAAGCCGATAGCAGGGAGGGTGCGGGCATGTATCTCGGAACGCAGAACGGGGTTCGAGACGACGACGACTACCGGGTCATGGCCCAGCTCGGCGTCCGCCACCTCAACGACAACCCGCCCGGCAACCCGCATGACTGGTCGCTGGACGTGCTGCTGCGCCATCGCGAAAAGCTTGAGAGCTTCGGCCTGGTGCTCGACATGGTGCAACTGCCGCTCGGTTCCCGCCCGATCGAGCAGTCGGACAGTCCCGACATCCTGTCGGCGGGCCCGGACCGCGACCGCCAGATCGACTCGATCTGCCGGCTGATCGAGAACTTGGCCAAGGCCGGGATTCCAGCCGCCAAGTACAACCTCAACATCATCGGCATCCCGCGCACGCCGGACGAGCCGGGGCGCGGCGGGTCGCTGAACGCCTCCTTCCGCTGGGACAAGGCCGACCACGACGCGCCGCCGACGGTGATCGGCACCCTGTCCGAGGATGAGAACTGGGAGCGCATCGACTATTTCCTCGAGCGCGTGATCCCGGTCGCCACGGCGAACCGGATCCGGCTGGCCTGCCATCCGCACGACCCCTACACCCCGCCCGGCTATCGCGGCGTCACCCGGGTGCTGGGCACGGTCGAGGGGCTGAAGAAGTTCGTGCTGATGCGCGAGAGCCCCTATCACGGCCTCAACTTCTGCCAGGGCTCGATCGGTGAGATGCTCGAGAACCCGGGGAAGGAGATCGACGACGTGATCCGCTGGTTCGGCAGCCGCGGCAAGATCTTCAACGTCCATTTCCGCAACATCCGCGGCGGCAAGCTCTCCTTCATGGAGACGTTCCCGGATGAGGGCGACATGGACATGTGGCGGTCGATGAAGCTCTACGCCGAGCTCGGCTACCCCTACATGGTGATGCCGGATCATGTGCCGACCATCAGCGGCCGCGACCCGGAAGGCGTCGCCTTCGCCTTCTGCTACGGCTACATCGCCGCCCAGCTCCAGGCGCTGAGCGAGCTCTATCCGGGGTCCGTGACCCGCTGATCCGACCGCCCGCCGATCCGACAACGAGGCCTTCATGGATCCCCAGCAGCTCAAAGGGGCCCTGTCCGCAGGGCTCCTGTCCTTCCCCGTGACCCATTTCGATGCCGATTTCCGCTTCGACCGCGCCGGCTACGAGGCGCATGTCGGCTGGCTCGGCGGCTTCGACGCCGCGGTGCTGTTCGCCGCCGGCGGCACCGGCGAGTTCTTCTCGCTGACCCCGGCCGAGGTGCCGCAGGTGGTGCGCGCGGCGAAGGACGCTGCCGGGTCCACGCCGATCGTCTCCGGCTGCGGCTACGGCACCCACACCGCGGTCGAGATCGCCCGGGCCGCCGAGGCGGCGGGGGCCGACGGCACCCTGCTGCTGCCGCCCTATCTGATGACGGCGGAGCAGGCGGGCCTCTACGCCCATGTCAAGGCGGTGTGCGACGCGGTCGGCATCGGCGTCATCGTCTACAACCGCGACAATGCGGTGCTGTCGGCCGACACCATCGCCCGGCTGTGCGATGCCTGCCCGAACCTGGTCGGCTTCAAGGATGGCCACGGCCAGGTCGATCTGGTGCTGGAGATCACCCGCCGGATGGGCAGCCGCCTGGCCTATATCGGCGGCATGCCGACGCATGAGGTGTTCGCGGCCCCCTATTTCGCCGCCGGCGTGACCACCTATTCCTCGGCCGTGTTCAACTTCGTGCCGGAGCTGGCGCAGCGCTTCTACCGCGCCCTGCGCGACGGCGACACGGCGACCACCGACGCGCTGCTGCGCGACTTCTACTATCCGCTGCTGGCGATCCGGAACCGCGGCAAGGGCTATGCCGTGTCGATCATCAAGGCCGGGCTGACCGTGCTCGGCCGCTCCGCCGGCCCGGTGCGCCCGCCGCTGACCGACCTGAAGCCGGAGGAGATGGCGCAGCTGCGCGACCTGCTGGCCCGGCACGCGGAGATCCTGGCGCCGGCCTGAGGCGATCAGGTCCTCACGGAAGGACCGACGGCAATAGCGCTTTTCCGATAATGTAAACCGATCTACACTTCCCTGTGACCCATCCAGAAGAGGGGGCAGGGAGGACGAGGTCCGGGCGCCAGGCACCGCGCGATCTCGGACGGTCGACGCCGGACGCCGCGGCCCATGCCGGCGTTTCCGCGGCCCTCCCATCTGATGCCCTGTCGGACGGATCAGAAGGGAGAGAACGCCATGAGCCTCCTCCGGCCGCTCCTGCTCGCCGCGGTCTCCGTCGGCCTCGCTTTTGCTGCGCCCGCCCGGGCCGACACCGTCAGCCTGACCTTCCTGGTCGACAACGCCCCGTCCACGGTGAAGGTCGCCGAGACCCTGGCGACGGAGTTCACCGCCCGGAATCCCGACATCGAGATCGAGGTCGAGACCCGGCCGGGCGGGGCGGAAGGCGACAACCTGATCAAGACCCGGCTGGCGACCGGCGACATGACCGATGTGTTCCTCTACAATGCCGGGTCACTGTTCCACGCCATCAATCCGGAGCAGACCCTCGTCGATCTCACCGACGAGCCGTTCCAGGCCGACGTGCTCGACATCTTCAAGGGTGTGGTCAGCGCCAACGGCCGGGTCTACGGGGCGCCGATCCAGGGCGCCATGGGCGGCGGCATCCTCTACAACAAGAAGATCTACGCCACCCTCGGCCTGTCGGTGCCGAAGAGCTGGGCCGAGTTCATGAACAACAACGCGGCGATCAAGGCCAAGGGCGGCATTGCGCCGGTGATCCAGACCTTCAAGGACACCTGGACCTCGCAGCTCTTCGTGCTTGGCGATTTCTACAACGTGCTGAAAGCCGAGCCGGACTTCCTCGAGCGCTACACCGCCAACAAGGCGAAATTCGCCACCAGCCCCGCGGCCCTGAAAGGCTTCCAGCACCAGGAGGAAGTGTTCAAGGCGGGCTACCTCAACCCCGACTTCGCCTCCGCCACCTATGACGACGGCTGCGCATGATCGCCAAGGGCGAGGGCGCGCATTATCCGATGCTCACCAACGCCGTCGGCAACATCCGCGAAAACTACGGCGAGTTCATCGACGATGTCGGCTTCTTCGCCATGCCGGGGGACGACCCGGACGCCAACGGCCTGACCACCTGGATGCTCGCGGGCATCTACATCCCGAAGAGCACCGAGCATCTCGACGAGGCCAGGAAGTTCGTCAACTTCATCGCCTCGAAGGAAGGATGCGAGGCGCAGACCAGGGCCATCGGCGCCACCGGCCCCTATTTCCTGAAGAGCTGCGTCCTGCCGGCGGACATCCCGCCGATCGTCTCCGATCTGCTCGGCTATTTCGGCAAGGACGGCGCCACTGCGCCGGCGCTGGAGTTCCTGTCGCCGATCAAGGGCCCGGCACTGGAGCAGATCACGGTCGAGGTCGGCTCCGGCATCCGCCCCGCCGCCGACGGCGCGGCGCTCTATGATGAGGACGTGCGCAAGCAGGCGCTGCAGCTTGGCCTGTCCGGCTGGGAGTGATGCTGCCCGAAACCAGCCCGCCCGGCCCCGCCTCGTCGGCGGCCATGGCGCGACGCTCCCGCTCCTCCCCGTCCCGGCGCCGCCGCGGCAACGCTTATCCGCTGTGGTTCCACCTGCCCGCCGCGATCGTCTTCGGCACGCTGTTCCTGGTGCCGACCCTGGCGTCGCTGTTCTTCAGCCTGACGCGGTGGACGCTGTTCAGCTACGCCTTCATCGGGCTCGACAACTTCCGGCAGTTCTTCCGCGAGCCGTTCCTGTTCCAGGGCATTACCAACACGCTGATCTACGCCGCTGTCACCTCGGGCCTCAAGGTGGTGCTGGGGCTGCTGCTCGGGCTGTTGCTGACGGCGCCGATCTTCGGGCGCGACCTGCTGCGGGCGATCGTCTTCTTCCCCGTCCTGGTCTCGACCATCGGGGTCGGCATCGCCTTCTCGGTGATGATGCATCCCACCAGGGGGCTGATCAATGTGGGGCTGTCGCTGTTCGGGCTGCAGGGGCCGGCCTGGCTCACCGACCCCGACCTGGCGCTGCTGTCGGTGGCCCTGGTCGATGTGTGGAAGGGCGTTGGCCTGGCCACGGTCATCTATATCGCCGGCCTGGTCTCGATCCCACGGGACTACCACGAGGCGGCGAAGATCGACGGCGCCGGCCCGTTCGACCGCTTCCGCCACATCACCCTGCCGCTGATCCGCCCGGCGACGGCCACCGTGATCATCCTGTCCTTCATCGGCGGCCTGCGGTCCTTCGACCTGATCTGGGCGATGACGAGCGGCGGGCCGGGCTTCACCTCCGACGTGATCGCCTCGGTCATCTACAAGCAGTACCAGGCCGGCTTCTACGGCCTCTCCACCGCCGGCAACGTGGTGCTGTTCCTGCTGGTGGCGCTGCTGGTCGTGCCGCTGTCGCTGTACCTCAACCGCCGGGAGGTCGAGGCATGAGCCGGGCCCGCTACTATGGCTGGGGCATCGCGGCGCTGCTGGTCTCGGCCCTCGTCTTCCTCGTGCCCTTCGCCTTCATCGTGGTGACGGCGCTGAAGGACAAGCAGGAGGCCGCGCTGCTGCAGTTCACCTGGCCGGAGACGATCCGGCTCTGGGACAACATCCGCGAGGTGGTGTCGACGCGGAACCACATGCTGCTGACCGCCTTCGTCAACAGCACCATCTTGATGGTCGCCAGCGTGACGCTCCTGGTGGTCTTCGCCGCCATGGTCGGCTTCGTGCTGCAGCGGCGGCTGTCGCGCTGGAACGGGGTGATCAACCTCCTCGTCTTGACCGGGCTGATCATGCCGCCGGCGGTGGTGCCGACGATCTGGGTGATGCAGTCGCTCGGGTTGTTCAAGACGCTGTCGGGCCTGATCCTGATCGAGGTCGCCTACGGCCTGTCCTTCTCGATCCTGCTGTTCCGCGCCTTTATTGCGACGATCCCGCGCGACCTGGACGAGGCGGCGATCATCGACGGCGCCAGGCCGCTGCAGCTGTTCTTCCGGGTCATCCTGCCGCTGCTGAAGCCGGTCGTCGTCACCACCATCGTCGTGCAGTCGGTCGCGATCTTCAACGACTTCACCAACCCGCTCTACTACCTGCCGGGGGCGCAGAACGCGACGGTGCAACTGACGCTCTACAATTTCCAGAGCCAGTTCAACACGTCGTTCAACCTGCTGTTCATGAACATCCTGATCATCACCATCCCGCCTTTGGTGATGTTCCTGTTCTTCAACCGGCAGATCGTCGAGGGCATGACTTCGGGGGCCGTCAAAGGCTGACCAGTTGTCCGGACGCGCGCGCCGGAATAGACCGATGCGTGCTGCCGTGCGGGGATCGTCGATTGAGCAAGCGTGCCACCATCCAGGATGTCGCCGACCGGGCCGGGGTCTCGCGCGCCGCCGTGTCGAAAGTGCTGCGCAACGCCTACGGCCTGTCCGACGAGATGCGCCGCCGGGTCGAGGCGGCGATGCGCGAGCTGGCCTACCGGCCGCAGATGGCGGCGCGGGGCCTGCGCGGGTCGACCGACACGCTCGGCGTCCTGATGTCGGACATCCGCAACCCGTTCTTCCCGGACATCTTCGACGGCGTCGTCGCCCGGCTGAAACAGACGAAGTACCAGCCGCTGCTGGGTGTCCGCCCCTCGGCCGACGCGACCGAGCGCAGCCTGATCGAGACCATGCTCGACCGCAATCTGGATGGGCTGGTCATGATCGGGCCGCATCTCGAGCGCGACTATCTGGTCGAGGTCGCGCGGGACGTGCCGGTCGTGGTGATCGGATGGCACGACAGCGGCGGCGGCTTCGACACCGTCAACAACGACGACCGCGCCGGCGCCGCCGCCGTGGTCGACCATCTGGTCGCGGCGGGCCACCGCCGCATCGGCTTCCTCGGCCTCGAGGAAAGCGGCGCCCGCGGGACCAATTCCGCGACCGTGCGCCGCGAAAGCTATATCGAGGCCATGGCGTGCCACGGCCTGGAGGCCACCATCGTCGACAGCCGGTGGAGCCCCGATTCTCTGCATGAACGCGACCTCGCCGCCGGATGGCTGGCGCGGCCGGATCGGCCGACGGCGATCTTCGCCTGGACCGACAAGGTGGCCATCGCCGTGCTGGCGGCGGCGGACCAGCTCGGCCTGCGCGTGCCGGACGACCTCGCCGTCGTCGGCTACGACAATTCCTGGGTCGCGGGCCTGCTGCAGATCTCGCTGACATCGGTCGACCAGGACGCGGTCACGCTGGGGCGGAAGGCGACGGATCTGTTAATCGACCGGATCGATGGGCGGCGGAGCGAGATCCACGCCGTGACGGAGCCTCGACTGATCGTGCGCCGATCCACCAATTCCGATCGGTAGCGGGCGCGGAAGCCTGATTTCCGGTTGCGCCGGCCAAGGGAATGGTGAAGCATGTGTAGATCGGTCTACAAATGCCAGGCTCAGGGGAGGAGCGAGATGACGACAGAGGCAACAGCCCTTCGGCGTCGGCGCTGGGATGCCGAGATGATCGCGCCCCGGGCGGACCAGGGAGAGGGCGGGCCGGCGAGCTTCGTGGCGCGCGGCTTCGACCTCGCCACCGTTCCGGCCGAGGCCACCCTGTTCGTCTCGGCACTCGGCCTCTATCGCTGCTTCGTCAATGGCGAGCGCGTCGGGCACGATCTGCTGACGCCGGGCTGGACCTGCTATGACGATCGTATCGCCTACCAAGCCTATGACGTTGCGCCGCTGCTGCGGCCCGGCGAGAACCGGATCGAGATCTGGCTCGCCGATGGCTGGTATCGCTCGCCGATCATGTGGGGGGAGAAGCCGATCCGGAACTGCTGGGGCGACCGGGTGGCGGCGATCGCCGAGGTGGCCGGGCCGGAGGGAATCCTTCTACGCACCGATGCAGCCTGGGTCAGTGGCGAGCTGCCGGTCCGGAAGTCCGGTATCTATTTCGGCGAGACCTACGACGCCCGACGCGAAGCCCTGGCCGATAGCCACGGCGTCGAGGTGCTGGCCTTCGACACGGCTCTTCTCGTCGCCCATGAGACGGCGCCGGTCCGCGAGTTGCCGCCGCTGGCACCGGTGGCGTCCTGGACCGACGCCGAGGGCCGCACGGTCTACGATTTCGGCCAGAATGTCGCCGGCTATGTGCGCACCACCCTCCGCGGCCGTGCCGGGGCGGAGGTGCGGGTGGAGCATTCCGAGGTGCTCGGCCCGGACCGGCATTTCGACAACCGCAACTATCGGCGGGCCGAGGCCGAGACCCGCTACACGCTGAAGGGCGGCGATGCCGAGACCTATGCGCCGCACTTCACCTTCCACGGCTTCCGCTATGCGCGGGTGACGGTCACCGGCGAAGCGGTGGTCGAGGCGATCCGGTCGATCCCGATCTCCTCGGTGCCTGACCCCGCGGGCGGCTTCGCCTCGGGCCATCCGCTGGTCGACCGGCTGGTGCAGAACACGATCTGGTCGCAGCGCGCGAATTTCATCGAGGTGCCGACCGACTGCCCGCAGCGCGACGAGCGGCTGGGCTGGACCGGCGACGCCCAGGTCTTCGCCGGCACGGCCTGCTGGCTCGCCGACAGCCATTCCTTCCTGCGCAAATACCTGCGCGACGTCGTGGCGGACCAGCGCGAGGACGGCGCGGTGCCGCATGTCTCGCCCGACCCGACGCGGCTGCATCCGCACCATTTCCCCGGCTTCTTCGGATCGACCGGCTGGGGCGACGCGATCGTGGTCATCCCCTGGGTGCTGTACACCCATTATGCCGACCGCGACGTGCTGGCCGAATGCCTGCCCGCGATGGTCAAGTGGGTCGACTTCGTGTGGTCGATCTCCGACGGCCCGGTGGTGCGCCCGCCGTCGCATTGGGGCGAGCGCGGCTTCACCTTCGGCGACTGGCTGCAGCCGGTCGGCGACAACCGCAAGCCGCGGCCGACCATCGCCGACGATTGCGCGGCGACGATCTACCATTTCATCTCGACCGACCTGCTCGCCCGCATCGCCGGCGTCCTGGGCGAAGCGGACCTCTCAGCGCGGATGCGGCAGCGGGCGGAGGCGATCCGGGCCGCGTTCGTGCATGAGTTCATCGCGCCATCCGGCCGGCTGGCGCACAACGACCAGACCTCCTACGCGCTCGCCTTCCTGTACGACCTGGTGCCGGAGCCGCAGCGCGAGGCGGCGAAGGGCTATTTCCGGCAGATTGTCATCGACGCCGACCACAAGATCGGCACCGGCTTTATCGGCACGCCGGCGCTGCTGCCGGCCCTGACCAAGCTCGGTCTCGACGACGTGGCGGCGAAGGTGTTCCTGCAGCCGGAGGTGCCGGGCTGGCTGTACCAGGTAGCGCAGGGCGCGACGACGATCTGGGAGCGCTGGGACGCCATGGCGCCCGACGGCTCGATCTACGAGCCCAGCATGAACAGCTACAATCACTACGCCTATGGCGCCGTATGCCAGTGGCTGTTCGAGAGCGTCGCCGGCCTGGCGCCCGACCCCGGGGCGCCGGGCTTCGTCCGTGTCCTCGTCGACCCGGCGCCGATCCCCACCCTGTCGTCGGTCTCGGCCTTCCACGACGTCCGGCAGGGCCGGATCGAGGCGTCCTGGTCCTGCGAAGGCCGGCGGGTGGTCTACACGCTCACGTTGCCCGAGGGCTGCGAGGGGCGTTTCCGTCCCGGCCCGCGCCACGGCGACCCGCGGCTCGGCGACGCGCCGGTCCGGGGCGAGGCGATCCTGCCGCCCGGCACCCACACCCTGACCTTCCTGCTGCCGGACGGGAGCGGACCGTCCGGCTGACCGCGCGGCGCTCTACCGGGCCAGCGCGATACCGTCTTCCGTCATTCCGGTGATGACCCGCTCCACCGCCTCGACACTGGTGTGCCTGGGGTCGATGTCGTCCGCCACCACCCGGCCGCGGCGCATCACGACGATGCGGTCGACCACCTGGAAGACATGGTGGATGTTGTGGGCGATGAAGATGCAGGAATGCCCGGAATCCCGGACGTTGCGGACGAAGCGCAGCACCCCTTGCGTCTCTGCCACGCCGAGATTGTTGGTCGGCTCGTCGAGGATGATCAGGTCGCTGTCGAAATGCATGGCGCGGGCGATCGCCACGGCCTGGCGCTCGCCGCCGGACAGCGAGCCGATCGGCGTGTCGGGCGGGATGTCCTTGCTGATGCCGACCCGCTTCAGCAGGTCGCGCGCGACCGCGTCCATGGCGGCATGGTCCATGCGATTCAGCAGGCGCGGGCCGCGGATCGGCTCGCGGCCGAGGAACAGGTTGCGGGCGATCGACAGCTGCGTCACCAGCGCCGAATCCTGGTAGATCGTCTCGATGCCAAGGGCGATGGCGTCGGTGGTGCTGCCGATCTCGACCTTGCGGCCGCGGATGAAGATGTCGCCGCTGGTGTACGGCACGGCGCCCGACAGAATCTTGATCAGCGTCGACTTGCCGGCGCCGTTATCGCCGAGCAGGCCGACAATCTCGCTTTCGCCCACCGCCAGGCTGACATCCTCCAGCGCCCGGACCCGGCCGTAGAATTTGCTGATATGCGCCATGCGGATCAGGGGTTCGGCCATGGTTTCAGGTCCCCGCCTGGTGCCGGCGTTCAAGCCAGGAGTGCAGCGCCATCATCCCGAGGATGATCGCGCCGATGAAGATGTTGTAGGCGAGGCCGGGCACGCCGATCAGGACGATGCCGTTGCGCATCACCCGCAGGATGAAGATGCCCAGCACGGTGCCGAGGATGGTGCCGCGCCCACCGCTGAGCGCCGTGCCGCCGATCACCACCATGGCGATGACCTCGAGCTCATAGCTGGTGCCGCTGTTCGGGTTGGCGGCCGAGGTGCGGATCGAACTGATCACCCCGGCCAAAGCGGCCATCATCGACGACAGCACGAACAGCGCGATCTTGGTGCGGCCGACGCGCACGCCGCGGGCCCGCGCCGCGCCCGGATTGCCGCCCGCGGCCTGGATCCAGTTGCCGGCCCTGGTCTGGTTCAGGACGTAGCCCATCGCCAGCGCGGCGGCGATGAACCAGAACAGCGACATGTAGACCCGGAAGCCGGCGATGAAGAAGTCGCCGGCCAGCAGCCAGGCCAGCCAGTTGCCGCCGGTGTTCCACGTCCGCTGCGGGAAGCCGTCGGTGATGAACAGCGCCGTGCCGCGCACCACCAGCAGCATCCCGAGCGTCACCAGGAAGGACGGGATCTTCAGCCCGGTCACGAACCAGCCATTGACCAGCCCGATCAGGCCGGCGACGGCCAGGGCGGCGACGAAGCCGACCTCCAGCGGGGCGGTGCCGCTGTTGAACAGCGTCCACATCAGCACCGGCGAGAAGCCGAAGACCGAGCCGACGGAAAGGTCGAACTCGCCGGAGGTCATCAGCAGCGTCATCGCCAGCGCGATCAGGCCGAGCTCGACCGTGAAGGCCAGGGTGTTGCTGATGTTCTGCGGCGAGAGGAATTCGGGGTTGATCGCCCAGAAGGCGGCGAGCTCGACCACGAGCAGGACGAGGGGCCCGAATTCGGGCTTGGCCACCAGGCGGTGGACGATCGATCGATGTTCCAATGGCTGGTCCCGAGAAGGGGTCTGCGCGGCGCTGTGGCCGCGCAGACCGGTGGAGCCCTACTTGCCGGACAGGATCTTGTCGTAGACCGCCGCGGTGTCCTTCTCGTACAGCGCGCCGGTGATGACGTTGAACCCGGGCGGGATGCCGCCGGACGCCATCGCCGCCAGCGACAGGGCGACATAGCTGGTCGCCTGCGGGTCCTGCCACTGCGCCGCGTTGACGTAGCCGGTGAGGACCTCCTGGGTGGTGTCGAGCGAATTGCCCCAGCCGACGACCGGGATCTCGCCGGCCTTGACGCCGACCTGGTCGAACACGCGCTTGATGCTGCCGGTCACCAGGTCGCCGAGGCCGATGACGGCCTTGATCTTGGTCCGGTTGGCGGTCAGGTAATCGACCATCCGGCTGATGATCTCGGCCTGGTCCAGCGTGGAGTCCGTCACCTCCCAGGTGATCCCGAGCGGCTTGAACACGCTGGCGATGCCTTCCTCCTCCTGCACGCCATAGGTCGCGCCGGGAACCTCGACCGGCATCCAGACGAAGTCGCCGGACTTCACCAGGCCCTTGTCGACCAGGTACTGCGCCCAGTTCCGGCCGAAGGTGGTGTTGTCGCCGCCGACATAGGCGTCGAAGGCGGCCTTGGGGTCGGGGGTGTTGAAGTTGATGATCGGGATGCCCGCGGCCTTGGCCTCCTTCACCACCTCGATCAGGCTGCCCGGGTCGGGGCTGGTGGTGACGATGCCGTCGGCCTTGGCCGCGATCGCGGCGCGCACCGCTTCCTGGTGCGACGGCACGTCGCCGTTGTGGAACGAGGTGTTCACCGTCTGGCCGGTGTCGGCGGCCCATTGCTTGGCGCCCGCCAGGAAATAGGTCCAGACCGGATCGGCCGGCGATCCGTGCGAGATCCAGTAGAAGGTCTTGGCCTGGGCCGCGGCCGGCGCGGCCAGCGCCAGCAGCACGCCGCAGAGCAGCAGCGACAATCGCCTGAACATGCGTTTCCTCCCCTGTTATCGCCGCCTTCTCATGATCGATGGGCGGACATGCATCGAGACTGACATAGCTACAGGCGGCCCAGCGATGCGGATCGCCTGGCCTCAGCGCTGTGCGGCGCCCTCCGGCTGCGTCTGCGCCTCGACGGTTTCGTCGCGCTCCGGGTCGAAGAAGGCGCGGTGGCCGGCGTCGAGCGTCAGGCCCAGCCCCTTGATCCGTTCGTCCGGCACCTTCTCCAGCTTGGTGTAGCCGGGATGGTGATGCGCCTTGTACGGATCGTTCCAGGCGGCGTTGTAGCAGCACAGCATGACGTTGCGCGAATGCTCGGACTTGTTCTGCTCCGACGCATGCAGCGTGTTGGCGTGGAAGAAACAGACGTCGCCCGGCGCCATCTCCATATAGTCGCGCGGCATCCGTTCCAGCGCCTGGTTCACCCGCTCCATGTCGGCGCCGGTCTGGCCGCCGACCCGGCCATGGTCGATCCGGCCCAGCTTGTGGCTGCCGCGGATCATCTGCAGGCAGCCATTCTCCTTGGTCGCCCGGTCGATCGCGATGGCGACCGACATCATGTCGGGGTACAGGCAGCCATTGTTGTACCAGTAGCCGTAATCCTGGTGCCAATCCCAGGCGCCGCCGGCGCGGGGCCGCTTCATCGTCAGCTTGGAATGGTAGTGGTAGACCTCGCCGCCCAGCAGCCGCTCGGCGCCGCCGACCATGCGCTCGCAGCGGGCGAAGGCGCCGAACAGGTCGTCGCCCGGGTGGTTCCACAGCGCCAGCTCGGTCGACCCGCCCAGGCTGTCCTTCAGCGCCACGACATGGCTGCGGATGCCCTCGTCCTGCGCGATTGCCTGCTGCAGCAGGCCGATCTCCTCGGCGTCGAAGAAGCCGGGCTTGACGACATAGCCGTCGCGCCAGAAGGCGGCGTGGTCAGCCTCGGTCAGCTGGGGAAAGGGCATGGTGTCCTCCTGGTCTTCAAGGCAGGTTCTCGCGGGTGAAGATCTCGATCCGCACCGGGGCAGCGGGTTCGTCCGGGCCTGGGCGGATGTGGTGGCCCAGCAGCAGCCGCAGCGTCTCCGCCGCCTCGGCCCGCGGGTTCTGGTTGATCGCGGCGTCCATCACGCCCTCGATCAAGAAGCGGCGGGTGTGCGGCGTCAGCTCATGGCCGATATAGACCAGGTGCGGCGCCTCCGCCGGCCGGCGGCGCAGCACCTCGGCGACGCCGCGGTTGCCGCCGCCGATGTTGTAGAGGCCGATCAGGCCGGGATGGGCGGCCAGCAGCCGGGCGGTCACCGCGGCGCTCTGCTCGACGCTGTCATGGCCCTCGACCAGGGCCGGGACAGCCAGGTTCGGGAAGCGCTCGCGCAGCACGCTGCGGAAGCCGGCCTCGCGCTCCTCATGGCCGCGATAGGCCAGGCTGCCGGCGATCAGCCCGACCTCGCCGCTGCGCCCGGCCAGGAAGCGGCCCATCAAGTCGCCCGCGGTGCGGCCGGCGGCGCGGTTGTCGACGCCGACATAGCCGATGCGGGCCGATTGCGGCAGGTCCGAGACCATGGTCGCCACCGGCACCCCGGCCGCCGTCAGCTCCGCCACCGCCTCGCGCACCGCCGGGTGGTCTAGGGCGATGAATCCGACGCCGTCACTGCCCTGGCCGACCCGGCGCAGCGCCTCGGCCAGGGCGTCGGGGTCGAAGCCGTCGATCAGGTGCAGCCGCGGCTTCACGCCGAAGGTGGTGAAGTCGCGCTCCGCCGCCAGCACCGCCTCGCCCAGGTCGCGGATGAAGGTGTTGCTGCCGGCCGGCAGCACGATGTCGAACTGCAGAATCCTGCCGCGCGACAGCAGGCTGGCGGCCAGGTTGGGGGCGTAGTTCAGCCGCTGCACCACCGCCTGGACCCGGCTCGCGGTCTCGGCGTTGACGCCGTCGCGGCCGTTCAGCACCCGGTCGACCGTGGCCAGGCTGACCCCGGCCTCGCGGGCGATGTCGACCATGCGGGCCTTCTTGCCGGCGTCCATGGCGGTGGTGTCCTGCCTCATGCCGTGCCTAGACCCCCAGCGCCCGCAGCTTGCCGTCGATGAAGGCCTTGGCGCGGGGCACGTCGGCCTCCTCCAGATGCTCGATGATCAGCGGGATGTTCGGGTGGCGGCGGGACAGGCGCTGCAGGTACAGATCGTAGTTCAGCGACCCCAGCCCCGGCGCCGGCAGCTCGATCTCGCCGACGCCCCGGAAGCTGTGCGCCTCCGACGCGTCGATGTCGGCATGCTTCTCCGACTTGTCGGTGCCGGAGCGCTTCACGTCCTTGGCGTGGCTGATCCGGATGCGGTCGTCGAGCGCATCGAAGATCCGGTTCAGCTCCCGGTCCATGCGGTCGATGTTGTGCGATTCGAAATAGTTGGTCGGGTCCATCAGCAGGCCCAGGCCCGGGCTGGGCACGTCGGCGAACAGGCGCAGCGTCTCGTCGACCGAGCCGATGACATTGTTGACATAGGTCTCGAGCAGGAAGACGGCGCCGTGGTCATAGGCGGTGCGGGCCAGATCCTCGACCACCGTGCGGCACTCCTCGTAGCCCTCCTCGGTCTTGTTCTTCGGGTGGTGCACCCAGTCGCTGTCGGTGGCGAAGGTGCCCGTCTCGCTGATGACATAGGGGCTGCCCAGGTCGCGGGCGTGGCGGATCAGCGTCCGCAGATGCTCCAGCTTGGCCTGGCGCGCCGCCGGGTCGGGATGGATGATGTTGGTGTAGCCGCTGATGGCGCAGACCGGCAGGTCGTGGTCACGGAAGGTCTCCCGGATGGTGCGGCATTTCTCCCGCGTGATCGCGCTGGTCGACAGGTCTATGTCCTTGAAGGCGAGGTCGAGCTGGACGGTGTTGAACCCCAGCGAGCGGATCTTCTTCGCCGTCTCCGGCAGCGAATAGGGGAAGTATCCGGTGAAGATGCCGACCTGGATCATAACGCGTTCCTCCGTGTTGCTTGTTGTTGTCAGGCGCCGAATTCCGCCAGGCGGACGGCGCGTTTCTCGCTCAGCGAGCGGTAGGCGGCCTCGACCAGCGCCATGGTGCGGACGTTGTCGGCTGCGCTCAGCAGCGGCGGCTCGCCGGTCTGCACCGCGTATTGCAGCTGCTCCATCACGCCCTTGAAGGCGTGCGGGAACCACATCGTGTCCCAGCGCGGCTGCACCCATTTTCCGTCGGTCTCCGGCGCGCAATAGGCCAGGGTGCTGGGGCTGCCCTTCGGATAGTCCGGCCAGCCGATGGTGCCCTGGGCCAAGCCATCGGTGCCTTCGACCCGCCACTTGATGTAGATGTCGCTGTCGAAGCCATCGGCGCGCGGGCCGGACCAGACATCCTCCAGGCTCACCGCCATCAGCCCGCTTGGGAAGGACAGGGTGGAGCAGCAGATGCCGTCGCGATGCGCGAAGCCGGTGCGCGGGTCGGTCCGTGCCGCGGTGTAGATCTCGACCGGGTCGCCGAACAGGAAGCGCAGCACGTCGAGATGGTGGATGCTCATATTGAGCAGGGTCAGCCGGCCATAGGATTCGAGGAAGGGCTGCCAATGCGGGATCGCCCGCATCTCGATGGTCGCCAGCACCGGCGTGCCCAGCGCGTTGCGGTCGAGCAGCTGCTTCAGCACCCGCATCGACTGGTCGAAGCGCATGTTCTGGTTGACCGACAGCAGCTTGCCGGCGGCCGCGGCCTCCGCGGCCAGGCGCTGCGCCTCGGCATGGTCCATGGCCAGCGGCTTCTGCGCCAGGATCGCCCGGATATGCGGCTGGCGCAGCGCGTGGCGGATCAGGGCCGGCTGCTGGTCGGGCGGGAAGGCGATGTCCAGGATCTCGACCTCGCGGTCCTCGATCAGCGCCGCCGGCGTGTCGTGCACCCGGGGGATGTCCCAGCGCTCTGCCACCGCCCGCGCCTTATCTGGGCTGCGGCTGGCGATGGCGACCACCGGGAAACCGGCCTCGCGATACGCCGCCAGATGCACATCCGCCATGATGAACCCGGCTCCGATCGCGCCGATGCGATGGTCACGGCAACGGATCTCGGGATCGGGCGCGAAACCCGACGGCACGGACATGGCGGCCTCCCTCGGCGTATTTTGACGTACGTTACCGGTTCCGGTTTTTGGCTTCAATGATGAAACGACACGTCATCAGCTTTGCGGCTGCAGCCATAGGATGAGGTACGTTACCGGTTCACGAACGAAACCCGCTTGGCTGCCGTCGCGCCGATTTGTCCAGAATATCGGACATCCGACCGCGCCGCTGCGTTGACGCCGGCCTGACGCGAACCTCATCCTTCCAAAAAAGATCCAGGGCGCGGGCGATCGTCACGCGAAGAGATGCCGGATTGCCCGCAGCGATGGATCGGCAAATCGATAATATGCGGGAGGCGGGCCGACCTGCCTTCCGCTCAGGGCGGAGGATCCCATGGGCGACTATCACATCACCGGCGCGATGATCTGGGACGGCAGCGGCCGCGACCCCTATCCCGGCCAGGTCGTGGTCCGCGGCGAGCGCGTCCACGCTGTGGCCCCGGCTTCGGAGCGGCTCGATGCCGGCGGCTGCGAGGCGGTGGACGGCGGCGGCGCCACGCTGCTGCCGGGGCTGGTCGAGGGCCACGCCCACCTGTCCTTCTGCGGCGCGGCCCGCAACACCGATCTCGGCGACATCCCGACCGAGGAGCATGTGCTGGAGACGATGTGGAATGCCGAGCTGCTGCTGGACCACGGCTTCACCAGCGCCTATTCGGCGGCCAGCGCCAAGACCCGGCTGGATGTAGTGATCCGCGACAAGGTCAATCAGGGCCGGCTGAAGGGCCCGCGGATCAAGGCGGCCAGTCCCGAGATCACGGTCACCGGCGGCCTCGGCGACGAGACCCGGCTGCACCTGTCGCGCGCCAGCTTCGGCTGGGTCTGCGACGGGCCGGACGCGATCCGCCATGCCGTCCGTGTCTGCGTCCGCGAGGATGTCGACAACATCAAGATCAACATCTCCGGCGATGATTTCGTCGACCCGGCCAAGGGCGGCATGACCGTGATGTCGCGGGTCGAGGTCGAGGCGGCGGTCGAGACCGCGCATGATTTCGGCCGCAAGGTGAACTGCCACGCCCGGGCCAGCGAGGCGGTGAAGCGCGCCATCCGCGCCGGGGTCGACGTGATCTATCATTGCGAGCAGGCCGATACCGAGGCGCTCGACATGCTGGAGGCGAAGAAGGACCAGATCTTCGTCGGCCCCGCCATCGGCCTGATCTACAACACCATCCACGAGGCCGGGCCCTGGGGCATCGACGAGGAGAAGGCGCGCAAGCTGGGCATGCATCTGTGCCTGGAGGCCAGCCAGCGCACCTATGCCGAGATGCGCCGCCGCGGCATCCGCGTGGTTATCGGCGGCGATTACGGCTTCGCCTGGACGCCGCAGGGCACCAACGCCCGCGACGTCGAGCATTTCGTCAAGCTGTTCGGCTACACCCCGTCCGAAGCGCTGCAATGCGCCACCCGGATCGGCGGCGAGCTGATGGGCATGGACGACCGGCTGGGCCAGGTGCGCGAGGGCTTCCTGGCCGATTTGATCCTGGTCGATGGCGATCCGCTCAAGGACATCGCCCTGATCCACGACCACGGCGCCATCCGCATGGTGATGAAGGACGGCGCCATGCACCGCCTGTCGCCGCGGCGGGCGATGCGGGCCGCAGCGGCGGCCGAGTGACGCCTTGGCGGATCCCGGGCACCGGCAGTCGGGCGTCGACATCCTGCTCGGGGTCGTCGGCGTGCTGATCGCGGCGCCTGGCGGGGCGACCGTCGCCGTCCTGGCCGAGAGTCTCGCTGTGCCGCGCTCCAGCCTCTATGCCGTGCTGCGGCCGATGCTGGCCTCCGGCTGGCTGGAGGCGCCGCGGCGCGGCACCGTCCAGCTCGGCGCTGCCTGGTTCGACCTGGCGGTGGCGCTGGAGGCGGAGGCGCGGTCCGGGACCGGCCCTGCCTCGGCGCGGCGGCCCGCGGGGGTGCCGACCGTCCGGTCCTTTCTGTGGAACCCGAACTTCACCGAACTGGTCGACGCCGCCCCCTTCGCCCGGCCGCCGCCCTATGTCTTCGGCTTCTCCAACGGCTCCCGCGCCAATCTGTGGCGCCAGGGGCTGATCCATGGCGTTCAGTTCGCCGCCGCCGAACACGCCGACCGCATCGCCACGCTGCGCATCGCCCATGCCGATGAGGATGCGGCGGCTCAGGCGCGCGACCTCGACGCCTTCCTGGCCATGGGCGTCGACGCCCTGATCGTCAGCCCGCTGGAGACCGAGGCGCTGCTGCCGGCCCTAGCCGGGGCCCGCGCCGCCGGGCTCCCGGTCATCATGGTCGACCGCGTGCTGGGCGATGCGTCGCATTCGCTGGTCCAGGTCGTCGGGCCGGACACTGCCATCGGCCGGCTGCCGGCGCAGTGGCTGGTCGAGACGCTGGGCGGCCGCGGCGCGGTGGTGATGATGGTGGGGGATCCGGAGATCGGGCCGCTGCTGCGCCGGTCCCGGGCGGCGCGCGAGGTGTTCGCCCTGGCGCCGGGCATCCGCATCCTCGACACGGTGCACACCGAGTTGGCGGTCGCGGCCGGCCGGCGCGCCATGGCCGGGCTGATCGAGCGCTGGGGCGACGGCATCGACGGCGTCTGGTGCGACAGCGGCCTGCACGGCGCCGGGTCGATCCAGGCCTGGGTCGATGCCGGCCGCGACGGCCGGGTGCCGCCGCACACCGGCGGCGACCAGAACGCGGTCTACCAGCTGGCGATCCTGCACGGCGTCAAGCTGGCGGCAATGGACTTCCCGCCGGCCATGGGCATCCGCTCGGTCGAGGCCGGGCTCGACATCCTGGCCGGCCGTACTCTGCCGCGGCGGATCGAGGTGCACACGCCGCTGGTGATCAGCCGTGGCTGCGAGACCGCCTCGGTCCGCGCCGACGTCTTCGTCGAGGACCATGTGCGCTGGGACCGGCCGCCGAGTCTGATCCTCGGCCACGGCATGGGCGAGGATTATGATCCGACCAGCTTCACGCCAGGGAAGGGAGGCGCCGTCGGCAAAGGGGCGGCGGCCGATGGCGGTGCCCGCTCGATCCTGCGCACGCTCGACATCCTGGTCTGGCTCAGGGCGCATGGCGGCGAGGCCGGCATCGCTGATCTGCTCGAAGCGGTGGCGATGCCGCGCTCCTCGCTGCACGACCTCCTGGGTCCGCTAGCCGGGCATGGGCTTCTGCAGCGCGGCGGCCGCGGTCGGATCCGCGCCGGGCCGCGGGCACGGGCGGCCGGCTTCGCCGCGATCGGCATCGCCAACCTCGCCGCCGCGGCCGAGCCGATGCTGGACCGGCTGGCGCGCTCGGTCGGTGGGGCCGCGGCGCTGGCGGTGCTACATGGCGAACGCTGCACCATCGCCCTCGGCCGAGCCGCGCCCGGGGCCGCACCCGCGGTGCCGCCGATCGCGGTCGGCGGCCGCACCCCGGTGAACTGGACCCTGGCCGGGCGCCTGCTGGTGGCCGAGCTGCCGGAACGCCGGCTGCGCTGGCTGCTGGCCGCCCATGCCCGGCCGCGGCGCGACGCCTCGCTGACGCTGCCGGAGCTGGTGGCGGCGATCCGGGCCGAAGGCGGTCAGCGCGTTGCCGCCCTGGCCGGCGAGGCCGGTCCGAATCTCGCCGAAGCGGCGCGGCCGATACGCGGCGCCGACGGTCAGGTCCGCGCGGTGCTGCTGCTGCGCGTGCCGGCCGGCGACCTGCCGGCGGCAAAGGCGGCGCTGGAAGCTCTGGATCTGCCGGAAGCCGCTGTGCCTATTCTGCCAACCGATCCCCCTCTCGTCACCGAGGCCGTCCTGCCATGACCGATCCCTTCATGATCCGCGCCCATGTGCCGGATTTCGAAACCCATCTCGCGACCTATCGCCGGGCCAGCGAGCGCACCCGGCAGTCGCTGCGCGGCGTGCGCGACCTGGCCTATGGCGACCATCCGGACGAGAAGCTCGACCTCTATCTGCCGGCGGAGGGGGAGGGGCCGTTCCCGGTCCATGTCTTCGTCCATGGCGGCTATTGGCGCGCCTTCTCCAAGCTCGACTTCGCCTTCGTCGCCGACGCCGTCACCGCCCACGGCGCGATCGCCGCGATCATCGACTATTCGCTGATGCCGAAGGCGCGGATGGCGACGCTGGTCGGCCAGGTCCGCCGGGCGGTGGCCTGGCTGGCGGCGAATGCCGGGCGCTGGGGCGGCGACCCGGCGGCGCTCAGCGCCAGCGGCGCCTCCGCCGGCGCCCATCTCACCAGCTTCTTGGCCTGCCGCGGGGCGCGGGAGGCGGCACCGCCGGCCCTGCCGGTCAAGTCCCTGCTGCTGGTCAGCGGCATCTACGACCTGGGCCCGATCACTAGCAGCTTCCTGCAGCCGGAGATCGGGTTGACGGCGGAGGAGGTGGCGGCCTGGTCGCCGCTCGCGGCCACATCGGCGCCCGGGCCGGTGGTGGATGTCGTGGCCGGCGCAGACGAGACGCCACCCTTCCTGGACCAGGGCCGCGCCTTCGCCGACCGTCTGGCCACGGCAGGCGTCGCGAGCAGTTTCGCCACCCTCCCGGGCGAGAACCACATGAGCATCGCCACCGCGCTGGGCACCCCGGGCTCGCCCCTGGCGGAGCGCCTTGGTCGGACCATCGTCGCGTCGCGACAAGGCGCCTGATTTCCGGCCACGTCCGGTTACCTGGAGCCAGATGAGTTCAGGTCAGATCGGGTCATCTCGATCCGGCGATTTGTTACCGGGACAACCAGGTGAGGGACAATTTGCCTATTTTATTGTCATGCCCGGGCTTGACCCGGGCATCCAGAGGATGTCGACATCTTCTGGATTGCTGGGTCACGCCCGGCAATGACAGGAAATAACAAACACGAAATGGTTGAGCCTCTTCATCCGATTGCCCTGGATCTGTTGTCTCTCCTGCCTGCGAGACCTTTTCAGAATTTCAAACATCGTCATTGCGAGCGCAGCGAAGCAATCCAGGGCGGCTCGTGCTGCCCCCGGATTGCTTCGTCGGCTTTGCCTCCTCGCAATGACGGTAAGGGATGGGCGTTGTGAAAAGCTCTCGCTTGCGGAAGAGGCAACGTGAAAACGCTCAGCATCCTGTCGACCCCTGCTCGATGTACTGAGGTGATCCGATCTCAATTCATTCCGCTTTAGCTGACCTTGGTGAAGCGGCCCAGGCTGCGGACGATGTTGTCGAGCAGACCGCCGCTGCCCTCCGCCGTCGCGGCCTCGACCGGCCTCGGCACCGGCTGCCGGGCGAATCTCGGATCGACCAGGCGCCGGCGATGCTCGCGGATGGCGGCGCTGACCGCGAGGCGGAAGACGTTGGGGCTGAGCGGCTTGATGGCGAAGCGGTAGATCTGCCCCTGGTTGATCAGCTTGACGATGGTGTCGGCGTCGGGGGAGGAGGTCGTCGCCACCACGGTGATCGAGGGATCGATCCGGGCGACCTGCGCCAGCATGTCGGTGACATCGACGCCGTCGACCTCGCTGTTGGTGACGATGACGCCGATCTCCTCCTGCTGCAGGATCTCCAGCGCCTCCTCCATGGTAGACGCCGTCAGGATGCTGTAGTCGCGGGTGAACATCTCGAGCATTTCCTGGCGGTCGCTGGCCAGGCCGTCGATCGCCAGCAGCTTGGTGGCGACGCCGAGCGGCGGTGTCAGGACTGCCTCCGCCTCCTCGGCCGCGGCCGGGGCGGCGCGCGCGATCTCGGCCGCCTCGGCGATGACCTGGCGCAGCTCGTCCTGATTCCACGGTTTGTTGAGGAAGCGGAAGACCTCTCCCTCGTTGACCGCGCCGATGATGGCGACCAGGTCGCTGTAGCCGGTGAGCAGGATGCGCACCGTGTTGGGCCACCGCTTGCAGACCTGCGACAGCAGCTCGATCCCGACCATCTCCGGCATGCGCTGGTCGGAGACGATCACGTCGATCCGGTGGGCCTCCAGGATCGCCAGGGCTTCCCGCCCGCCGGTCGCGGTGTAGACGTCGTAGCTGGACCGGAACATCACCTTGAGCAGCTTCACGATGCGCTCTTCGTCATCCACGAAGAGCAGGCTGGGCCTGTCAGTCATCTCGCTCTCCTTCATACCTGCGAAGTGTCATGGGAGGGGTGGGGCGGATATGCCTCACGCGGCGGCCTGCTCGAGCCGATGCTCGGATTCGGTCTTGGCGCGATGCGGCAGGATGATGATGAAGGTGGTCCCGATGCCGGGCTGGGACCTGGCCGAGATGGTGCCGCCATGGGTCTGGATGATCCGGTAGCAGATCGACAGCCCCATGCCGGTTCCCTTGCCGACATCCTTGGTGGTGAAGAACGGATCGAAGATCTTGGGCAGCACGTCCGCCGGGATGCCGGTCCCGCTGTCCTCGATCTCGATCCGGATCATGTCCTCGGTTTCCGCCCGCGTGCGCAGGGTCAGCTTGCCGCGCTTGGGCTGATCGGCCATGGCGTGGGCGGCATTGTTGATCAGGTTCAGGAACACCTGCTTCAGCTGCGTGGACGAGGCATGGATCTTGGGAATCTTGCCGTAGTCCTTGACCGTATCCGCGATGTATTTGACTTCCGACCGGGCGATCAGGGCTGCGCCGTCCAGGGCTTCCTCGATGTCGATATATTCGAGGCGGCCTTTGTCGAGGCGCGAGAAGTTCTTCATCGTGATGATCAGATTGGTGATCTCGTCGAGGCCGTGCAGCCCTTCGTCGATCAGCATGTTGAGCTCGCCGAGCTGATCGTCGGGCAGCCCGTCCGCCGTGGCCGGCCGCAGCTCCGCGACGGCGCCGAGGACTGATGTCCTGCCCGCCTGCATCTCGGCCATCTGGTCCCGGATCAGGCAGAACACCGCCTTCACATAGGCCAGCGGCGTGTTGATCTCGTGGGTGATGCCCGCCACCATCTGGCCCATGGCGGACAGCTTGGACGACTGGATCAGCTGTGACTGCGCATCCTCATTGGCCTGCTGCAGCGCCGAGTTGTCCCGGTTGAGCCGCTTGTAATGGCGGCGCAGCAGATAGGCGGCCCAGGTGATCGCCAGGACGAGCAGGAACGAGCACACCAGCACCAGGTCGCGCAGCAGCGACCGGTACCGGTTCTGATCGGCCTCCAGGGCCTGGGCGTCGCGCTGGAGGCGGTCGATGGCCTGGGCGGTCGGCACGGCCGTGAGGTCCACGATCAGCTTGGTGCCGAGCTGCTTCTGGCGAAGCATGACCGCCATATGGGCCAGGAGCGTGTCCGCCTTGGCCGCCGCCTCGGGCGATGTCCGGCCGGCGGCCTCGCGCAAGGCGGTCATCTGGTCGTCGATCACCTGCCGCAACTGCTCGCTGGGGGTGACGATGTAGCTCGCCACGTCGATGACGATGCGGGTCAGGAGATCCGCGATCGACGGGCCGGGAGCAGGCTTGTCCACGCTGCTCTCGAGCTCGGCGAACAGATCCGCCGCGGCGATCGGCAACAGGCGCGAGGAGTTGCTGATGATCGAATACTGCGCCTTGACCCGCTCGACGATGCGGATCTTGTCGTCCATCGCTGAGCGATATGCGGCCAGCGAGGATGACAGATCCTGGGTCTCCGCCGGGTCACCTGCGGTCAGCGTTTCGATCGTCCGGTAGTGCTCGGCCAGCCTGCCGACGGGCGCGGCCACGGAGTCGTAGTTGGGGTTCAGGCCCAGCTCCAGGCTGAGGACGTCGGCGCTCCAGAGCGCGTCGATCTGCTTCATTTCGGCCAGGCTGGCCAGCAGCTCCGACGGCCGGGTGTCCGGCGTGCGCAGCATGCCCAGAAGAGCGGCCAGTACCGTGAGAAGAACGGCGATGGAGCCTATGCAGACGATCCTGGATCTGATGATCATGACATGACCTCCGTCACCGTCTTTTCGATTGCAGTGGACAAATTCACTGCGCAGGGCGGGTGTCGAGAGACCGCCCCTTGTATTCGCCGGTCAGGCTGCGCAGGAACGCCACGATCAGCGCGTTATCGCGGGCCGGGATCTGGCGGCCGAGCTGGTATTTCGCCATGGCGTCGACGGCTTCAGTAAGTGTCGCGGCCGAGCCGTCGTTGAAATAGGGCGCCGTCAGCGCGACGTTGCGCAGGCTGGGGACACGGAAGACGAACCGGTCCTCCTCGACCCTGGTGGTGTTGTAGAGCCCGAAATCGAGGGTGTCGGGCGAACCATGCGACCGGAAATAGTCCCCGGGCGTCCCGAGCACCCCGAACACCTGGAACATGTTGCCGCCGACATTCACCCCCTGATGGCAGGAGGCGCAGCCATAGGTCTTGAAGAGGCGGTAGCCTTCGATCTCGCCGGCACCGAGCGCCGCCATGTCGCCACGCAGGAACTTGTCGAACCGCGCATTGGGCGTGGTCAGCGACCGTTCGTAGACGACGAGCGCATCGGTGATGGTCTGCGGCTGCATTCCCTGGGGGTAGAGGCCGGCGAAAGCCTGGCTCAGCGCCTGGTCCTGGGCCAGCTTGTCGATGATCGCCGGCCAGGTCTCGCCCATCACGCTCGGATCGTGGATGGCCGCCTCGACCTGCTGCTCCGATGACGCGAACCGGCCGTCCCACATCAGCCGGAAGTTCAGCGTCGAGTTGAAGATCGTCAGCGTGTTCCGCTTCCCGGCCTTGCCGGCGAGCCCCTTCGACTTGGCCAGCCCGTCGTCGCCGCCATTGTCGAGGTCATGGCAGGACGAGCAGGCGTTCTCGTTGTCCTTGGACAGCCGGACATCGTGGAACAGGGCCTCGCCCAGATCGACCTTGCGCTGGTCCAGCTCCAGTTGGAACGGGATCGGCGCGATCGGTTCCGGCGTCTGCGCCTCGACCAGGGCAGGGCCCAGAAGCGCCAGGGCCAGGGCCGGCAGGGCGGCGATCAACAACTGCCGTCCGACGGTTGGGACCGAAACCCGTCCTGTTGCGCGCCAATGCTGAAGGTCGAGATCACGTTTCATCTTCTGCCGCCCTGACGAATTCGTGGCCACGACGTGGATGCGTGACTGGAATTAGTGTCTGCCGGAAGAAGATCTCCGCACTATGCGATCTGGTTATGGCCGCATCATCGCAGTGATGGGCGGAGAGCCTCGGCCGTTGCGATACCGTCAGGAACCGCGGGCCTCTGGGAACAGAGTGCTGACACCAGCCCCGAGCGTCGCGCACCGCCGGCCAGGACTTGAGAGTTCCACCGGTCGTTGCTCAACCGCAACTGCAGGGAAGGCCTGACATGCTCGCGCGCACCGCCGAACGCAAGATGCTCGTCATACGGGGCGTGCTGCTGACCGGATGGGCCGGGCTCATCGCCTCGCTGTTCTGGGATCCGGTCTCGATGGGCTGGACCCATGCCGGCACCGCGGTCGCGGTCCAGGACGGGGTGCTGGAAAGCGAGCCCTATCAGGTCGGGGCACGGATGTTCTGGACCATCATCGTCCCGCTGATACCGCTGTTCCTGATGGTGTTCGGGCACGAGGCCTGGCGGCGCATCTGCCCGCTGTCGCTGATGTCCCAGCTGCCGCGCTATCTGGGCTGGCAGCGGCAGCGCACCGTAGTGCGGCGGCGGACCGGCAAGCTCGAGCGCACACTGGCCCTGATCCCCCGCGGCGGCTGGCTCGACCGCAACGCCTGGTACGTCCAGTTCGGCATCCTGTTCGCCGGGCTGAACGCGCGGATCCTGTTCATCAACAGCGATCGCTACGCTCTGGCCGGCGCCTTGCTTCTGGTGCTGGCCGCGGCGTTCCTCGTCGGCTTCCTCTGGGGCGGCAAGTCCTGGTGCAACTACTTCTGCCCGGCGAACATCGTGCAGAAGATCTACACCGAGCCGCGGGGCCTGCTGGAAAGCGCGCCGCACCTGCTGCGCCCGGCCGTGCCGCAGTCGATGTGCCGCACCAGCGGCCCCGATGGCGACCGCAGCGCCTGCGTCGGCTGCGCCGCCAATTGCGGCGACATCGATCTCGAACAATCCTATTGGAGCTCGATCCTCGACCCGGCCCGGCGGCGCATCTACTACATGTTTAACGGGCTGATCATCGGCTTCTATTGGTATTTCTTCCTCTATGCCGGCAGCTGGGACTATTACCTGTCGGGGATCTGGAGCCACGAAGCCGGGGCGCTCGGCCGGCTGCTCGATCCGGGCCTGTATCTCGCCGGCCAGGGGATCCCGATCCCCAAGCTGGTCGCCGTGCCGCTGGTCATGGCGACCGCCGTCCTGGCCTCGCTGGCCCTGGGCACCGGGCTGGAGCTGGCCTATCGCTGGCTGCGAAGCCGTGGCGGCAAGACCATCCCCGAAACGGAGATCGTCAACCACTGCCTGGCTGTCAGCGCCTATCTGTCGATCAACATCTTCTACCTGCATGGCGGCCGGCCCAGCCTGCTGATGCTGCCGTCATCCGCGATCCATTTCGTCGATATCCTGATCGTCTCGCTCAGCACCATCTGGCTGTGGCAGACGCTCAATCGCTCGGCGTTCAAGTATGAGCGTGAGAAGATCTCGTCAAATTTGCTCAATCAATTGAAAAAATTGAAGATCGACTTCAGCCGATACCTGGATGGCCGGTCGGTCGGCGACCTCAAGCCCGACGAGATCTACGTCCTGGCGAAGGTGCTGCCGGAGCTGCCGCACGACCAGAAGCTCGAGGCCTACCGCAACCTGCTGGACGATGCCATCACCACCGGCAAGACCGGGGCGGTGTCGTCGGCCGAGCTGCTGCACGACGTGCGGCAGCAGATGGAGATCAGCGACGAGGACCATCTGCGGCTGCTGGAGGAGCCGGAGATCTCCGAGGCGGCAGTGCTCGGTGCGGTCCGCACCACCACCAAGGAGCGGATGGCCTGCGTCGCCAACTATCACCAGATCCTCGGCCGGTATCTGGTTGCCCATGTCGCGTCCGGCCGCACGCTTGACACGGTCCGGACCGATCCGGGCATGCAGGCGACGATCAGGACCCTCCGCACCAGCCTGCAGATCACCGATGCCGAGCATCGGGACGTGATCGCGGAGTTCACCGCGCCGGGCGGCATGCTGGCCCGGCAGATGGAGTCGATCCTCGACGCCCTGGTGAAGCTGCAGGGGGCGTATTTCTGCCTGCAGAGCTCCAGCCTGCCCGACCGCTTCGCCCGCACGCTGAACGAGCTGCTGCTGACGGCCGGTGCGGACCGGCTCGGGGCGCTGCACGAAGCCGGCCTGTCCTGCCTGCACGCCTTTGGCGGCGGCAAGCTCGGCCGCTGGTATGCGCAGGACCTGGCGGCGCTGGCGGGCGACGGCGTGATCGACGCATTGTCGCGTCCGGTCTCGGGACAGGAGGAGGTCCGCTGGGAGGAAGCGCTCGGCGAAGCGATCACCGCCATCCTGCAGGGCGCGGCCGCGGCGCCCGACATCGACGGCAAGCGGCCGGCGGAGCTGCCGCGTCGGTCGTTCCGCGAGGTCATTGCCGCCGGACTCGACCGCGCCGCCAGCCTGGAGCTGCTGCTGGAGCACGAGGCGCCGGTCGTCCGCGTCCTGACGCTGACCGCGTTCAGCTACGTCGACGATGCCCTGGCGCGCGGCGCCGCGCGCCGGCTCGCGGAGGACGGGAAAGCCGACGGCCACTGGCTGCTGCGGCAGACGGTGGACATCCTGACCGGCGCCGCCGCAGCCGCGGAGGAGGCCGGCGCGTCCGAGCCGCTGATCCATGCCGTGGTCGCGCTGCCCGACGGCACGCAGAGCCGCTCGACGCATGCGCAGCCGGTGATCACCGTGGGCCGCGGCCCGGGCAACGACATCATCATCCCCGGCCCGGCGGTGTGGCCGTACCACATGGCGCTGTCCTCGGCCCATGGCGAGGTCCGCATCCTGCGGCTCGACGGCGCCGGGATCTTCGTCGACGGAGTCGCCCAGGACGGCGAGTCTGCCGTCCTCCGTCGCGACGCCATCCTGACCTTCGGTCCTAGCGCCGGGCCGAGTCTCCGGATCGACTGGCAGGACGCCGCCGAAAGCCGCTGCCTGCGGTCCTTCGACCCGGCACTGCGGCTGGTGGCGCTGGCCCGCAGCCCGGCCCTGCGACCGCTGGGCCTGTCCGCTCTCGCCGAGATCGTCCGCGACTGCCGGGTCGGGCGCTTCCGGGCCCGCGACGCGCTGCCTGCGGCGGCCGCCTCCGGCGAGATGCGCTTCCTTCAGTTCGGATCGATCCGCATGTCCGAACGCCTGTTCGAGGCCGGCGACCTGATCGAACCGGGCGACGGCACGCACGAGATCGTCAGCGACTTCGCCATCGTCATGACCATCCGGCGGCCCGACCTGCTGGCAGCGGTGCCCGAAGAGGCCCGTCAGCCGCTGCCGGTCGCCGCCGAGGTGGCGGATCTCACGCCGTCTCTCCGCTACGCCAGCTGATCGACGGATCCAACCAGACCAAGAACCGACCAGACATGGAGGTCCATGCGCATGGATACGCTGACCGAAAACATTGCAGATGAAGCACAGGGACTCGATCTCGCGGTTCTCGTGTTCCTGGTCTTCATCTATGTCTCCGACAGTGAAAAGGACATCACGCCGCAGGAGGTGCAGCGTTTCCAGACGCTGATGAATGATCTCCACTGGACCGACAATGAGGATATGTGCCGGGCGCTGACGACACTGCGGTTCAACTACACGGCGACCTGGGCCGATTACGAGGCCGGGACGCTGGTGGCGGACAGCGATGCGATTGCCCGCCAGCTGGCCCGGTTCGAGCAGGAGTTCGGCAGCGAACGGGCGAATGCGCTGAAGGCGGCTCTTGCCGACCTGGTGCAGCGCGTCAGCCGGGGGCCGTCACGTGCTGGCGTCCGCTTCGCCCTTGGCGAGTCCAGGGGACGGGCCAGTGCCCGACAGGAACTCGAGACGCTGCTGGCGCACCCGACGCCGACCCTCGCGGCGACCGAGCCGCGTGACGCCGACATCGACCCGAAGCCGGAGCCGATTTCAACGGCAGGCGCGGACCCCTGGACCGGAGCCCGGGTGGCGATCGGCGAGGCGCCGGTGTGGCAGGGCGGCCGGATCAAGGTCCGCTGCATCGCCGCCATCGACGAGACGCGGGACACCAGGACCTTCACCCTCGCCGCCGACCCGCCCCGCTTGTTCAGCTACAAGCCGGGCCAGTTCGTCACGCTGGAGCTGCCGGTCGACGGCCGCACCCTGCGCCGCAGCTACACGATCTCTTCCTCGCCGTCACGGCCCTACACCCTGTCGATCACGGTCAAGCGTGTGGCCAAGGGCTGGGTCTCGAACTGGCTGCACGACACCATGGCGCCGGGGTTCGAGCTCGATCTGATCGGCCCGCATGGCCATTTCACCTGTGTCGACCGGCCCGCCGCCAAGCTGCTGTTCGTGGCCGGCGGCAGCGGCATCACGCCGGCGATGTCGATGCTGCGGTGGCTCGCCGACACCGGCTGCGCCGCCGATATCGTGCTGATCAACAATGTCCGGACGCCGGACGACGTGATCTTCGGGCAGGAGTTGCAGCATCTCAGCTCGCGCCTCGGCGCTGCCTTCCGTCTCGCCATCGTGCCGGCGCGGGTGTCCCCGGGACAGTCCTGGAACGGTCCGACCGGCCATTTCAGCGAGGCGCTGCTGCGGCTGCTGGCGCCGGATGTTCTGGAGCGCGAGGTCTTCGTCTGCGGCCCCGGCGGCTACATGGCGATGGTCAAGACGCTGCTGCAAGCGCGGGGCTTCCCGATGGCCCGCTACCATGAGGAGAGCTTCGGCGGCGCGCTGGCCTCGGCCCCCGCCCTGCCGGCGCCGCAGGCCCTGCCAGTGGTGCAGGTCGCACCGGCCCCGAAGACGACCGCTGTGGCTGCCCCGGCCCCGGCCATCACCACTCCCGCCGAGGCCAGGCTGGTCTTTCGCAACAGCGACCGGACGATCGACTGCGGTTCCGACGAATTCATCCTCGACGCCGCGGATCGCCATGCGATCCCGGTCCAGAGCTCCTGCCGTTCCGGCGTCTGCGGCACCTGCCGGATGCGGAAGCTGAGCGGCAGCGTGAGCATGGACGGCCAGACCGCCCTGTCCGATCCCGAGATCGCGGACGGCTATTTCCTCGCCTGCATCGGCCAAGCCCAGGGCACCGTCATTATCGACGCCTGAAGGCGGTGAGGCGGCGGAAGCCGATCGGCTGCCGCCGCCTCACCGGGTCAGGTCGTCGATCAGGCTCTGCGGGTCGACGGCGCTGTTGTCGCGCATCCGTCGCATGTGCCGGACGAACAGGTCGACATAGGGCAGCAGCGTGTCGGAGCCGCGGGCGTGCAGTTCCGCCTTCAGCGCCGGCAGCTGGGCGGCGATGACCTCGTCCGAATAGTCGCTGCCGGTGCTGAGCACGGTGTCGACATAGGTCTCCCGCGAAGTCTTGACGGTGTCCTCCAACCCGTCCCGCTGGTCCTCCATCTCGCCGATCCGCGCGGTGGCGTCGGCGATGGCCTTGCGGATCTGCGGATCCTGGCGCCGGGCCTGCAATTGCCGCAGCGCCGGCCGGGCCACACCCTCGATCGCCCGTTGCACCGCCAGCAGCCGCTGATGGTCGACGCGCAGCTTGTTGCCGAGCAGGGCGCCGACATTGATCAGCAGCCGGATGGTCCGGTCGCGCGCGTCGTTGCGGTCAACCAGCGCCTCGCGGATCGACCGGCCGGCGTCGCGCAGCTGAGCGCGGACCGTCTCGTCGCCCGCCTGGTCGGCGAGGCGGTCGATGGTGCCGAGCGCGGCATCCTCGCGGCGCGCGGTCGAGGGGGTCTCGCCGGAGGACGGCATCGCCTCCCAGGCCTTTTCGATCTCCGTCAGCTTCTCGGGCGAGGTCACCACCGGCGCCGCGACCACCAGGCGGAAGCCGAGCTGCCGGCTTTCCGTGGCCGTGGCGGCGCCCGCTGCGTAATAGGGCATCTCGACCCGCATGCCGGACCGGATCTGGCTCAGCGGGGTGTTATAGTCGCCGCCGCGGGCGATGAAGCCGCCGGCCTGGCCGTGCAGCCGGCCGCGCCGGTTCAGCCGGAAGGATTCCAGCATCATCTCCGCGGCGTTGCCGAGGATGTCGTGCAGGCCCAGCGGATTGGGCTTGAGCAGGCCGATCGGGCGCAGCCGGCCCTCGGCCGAGCCGGTGCCCTGGTACCAGATGTAGTCGGCGGCGCCCTCCGGCATCGGGAACCGGGCCGCCAGGAAATCCTCGGAGGACACGGCCATGCCGCCGCGCGCCGCGTATTCCCACTCATCCTCGGTCGGCAGGCGCAGGAAACCGGGGGTGCCCGATTCCGCCGGCAGCGCGTCGCGGGCATGGGCCAGCAGCCATTGCGAATAGCGATTGGCGAAGCCGATCACGTCGAACCACGAGACCTCGGTCTGCGGCACCCGCTGCCGCAGACCGGGATCCGGGCAGGCATCACCGGACAGCGCGGCCCATTGGGCGCGCGTGACCTCGTATTTGCCGATCAGGAAATAGCGGGTGCCGGGCGCGGCCGGGTCGCCGAAGGCGCCGGCGATCACGTCATATCGCCGGTCGCTGAAGAAGCCGAGCTCGGGCTGGGCGTCGCCGAACTGGACCCGGACATCGTCGAGCACACCGGTCGAGGGCAGGGCGACGCGGCGGAACGCCATGGCGCCGCCGCAGGGCATCGGCAGCATCACGTCGCCCTCCGCCGGAGCGGGGTTGTAGGCCTCCGCCGGCCAAGAGGCGTCGTCGGCGGAGGCCGGGTTCGCGGCGGCCAGGAGGAAGGCGACGATCAGCAAGCCCCGGAGGGACGATGGTCGGCGCTCAGCCATCGCGCAGCTCCTTGGAGGCCTCGATCCGGGCTGCCAGCAGGCCGCCCCAGCTGGCCGACAGCAGCGCCGCCGCCATCGTCGCCGCAGCGGCCACGCCGAGATGGACGGGCAGCAGGCGGCAGATGCGCTCGCCGGGCAGGAGCCCGGTGGCGAACACGGTGTTGAGCACGGTGGCGGCCCCCTGGAACACCGCGCCGCCGAGGACGAGCCCGAGCAAGGCGATCAGCACGGCCTGGGTGACCGGAAAGGCGATCAGGGCGCGGGTCGGCAGGCCGATCAGCCGCAAGAGGGCGAGGTCGCGCCGCTTGCGCTCGACATGGCTGCGCAGCCCGGCCGCCAGCGAGATCAGGTAGCCGAAGCCGCCGCAGCCGGCGATCAGCCAGAAGGCGATGCCGAGGTTGCGGTCGAGCGACTGCATCTGGGCGATGTCGGCCGCGGCGGTGCGGACCGCGATGTCCTGGCTTCGGAACGCCTGCTCCAGCCCGGCCACGTCGTAGATCGAGCGGGCATAGAGGCGGAACCGGGCGAAGCTGCGCTCGGCCTGCGGCCGCGCCGCCCCGGGCCAGCCGCGGTCGTCGACGGCGTAGCCGTCGCGCCAGTCCTCGGTGGCGACCAGCAGGTCGAGCGGCGCCAGCATCGCCTCGCCCGGCGAGACCGACTGGTCGGTGATGCCGGAAACCGTGAGCGGGATGCGCTGCGCCTCCAGCACGCCGTCGCGCTGGCGGGTGATCTCGGCGACCAGCCGGCCGCCCTCGGCAACGCCCAGGGATTCGGCCAGCCGCCGTGTCAGCACCACCGAACTGCCGGACGGGGGTTCGGCCGTGCCGAGCATCGGGTCGCCGCGCCCGGTCGGCAACAGCGGCGTGCCGGACAGGGTGCGGCCGCCGGCCTCGCTGCGCAGCCGGGTGACGCCGGCGGCGATCGCCCGGGTCGCCGGGGTGACAAAGGCGACATCCGGCCGGGCGGCGAGTTCGGTGAAGAAGGCGTCGGTGAAGTGGCCGCTGCCGGCGGCGGCGATCTCGCGGTTGCGGGGATCCTCGATCAGGCGCTGGGCCAGGGTGTCGATCAGGCCGAAGCGCAGCCCGAACAGGACGAGAAGGGGCGCGAGCACGGCCGCCAGGCCCAGCACCTGGCACAGGGCGATGCGCCAGTCATGGCCGAAATCCCGGGTAGCGAGGCGCGCCGCCATGGCAATGCGTCCGGTCATCGGCTCAGGTCCAGAAGTAGGCGCGCACCACGTCGTCCTCGCGGCGCAGCGCATGGCCGATGATCCGCCGCCCGGTGGCCTGCGTGCGGGCCCAGTCATGCGAGGCGATCACGGCGGTGGTGCGGAACCGCTCGACCGTCTCGACCAGCAGGGCGAAGACCCGGTCGGCCGTCGGCGGATCGAGCGAGGCAGTGGGCTCATCGGCCAGCAGCACGTCGGGGCGATGGGCCAGCGCTCGGGCGATGGCGACCCGCTGCCGCTCGCCGACCGACAGCCGGTCCGGCCGGAGGCCGAGCAGCCGGCTCAGGCCCAGCCGGTCCGCAAGCTCGCGCACATGGCCGGGATCGTAGCGGCCAGCGAGGCGAGCGGTCAGGGCGATGTTCTCGACCACCGAGAGATAGGGCAGCAGGCCGCCGGTCTGCAGCACATAGCCGATGCTGCTGGCCCGGATTGCGGCGAACGCGTCCTGCCGCCGCCGGCGCCACAGTGCGGCGAGATCCAGCGGCGGGCGGCCGAGCGCCGCCAGCTCGAAGGTCTCCGCCCGGTCCGGCGCCAGCGTTCCCGCCAGCAGGTCGAGCAGGGTCGACTTGCCGGAGCCGGACTGGCCGTTGAGGAACAGGATCTCGCTGCGCGGCACCACCAGGTTGCTGACATTCAGCTCGAACCCGGCTGTGCCGGCGCCGCGCCGCAGCACCACATTGCGCAGCGTGTAGACGGGGGCGGGGCCGATCATGGCAGCGCATCGAGCGGCATCGGATAGACCGCATCGCCGCCGGTGCGCTGCCCATCGAGCGCGATCCACAGGTCGGTGTTGTCGTAGATCTGCTGGTACAGGGTCACCTTGGCCTGCAGGTCGTCGAGGAACTGGCGCTGCTGGCCGAAGCTCCAGGACAGCCAGTCATCCTCGGTCAGCTCCATGATCCGGCTGCGATAGGGCAGGCCTTCGAGGTACTCCCCGATCAGGCCGAGCTCCGCCAGGTGCCGCGCATCCTCCCGGCCGACGCCTTCCGGCCGCCGGGCCATGGTCGCGGCGGCGCTGCGCAGCTGGCGGAAGAAGTCGTTCGGCGCCACCCGCGTCGCCTCGCCGGCATCGATGATCGCCGCGAGCGTCGTCTGCAGGTCGGACAGCTGGTTCTTGCTGATCAGGACGCGCACGTCGAGCGCCTTGCGGGCCGGGTTGGCGATGTCGCGGTCCGAGATCCAGGACGAGAACAGGCGAGGGACCTGCCCGCCCTCCTTCTGGCCGAGATAGGCGAGCTGCATGGCGCGCCCGACCAGACCGGTGCGGGCCAGCGCCTCGCTGCTCGGATCGTCGGCCTTGGTGGAAACCGCAGACGCATCCGCCGCGGGAGCCACCTGACCCTCGGCCGCCGTCTGCATCTGGCCGAGCATGATCCCGGCGATCCGGTCGATCACTGACCCGAAGCTGCGCAGGTCGCCCCCTTCGATCGGGAAGTACAGGCTGCCGACATTGGGATAGTCGGACAGCGGCTGATAAGCATCCTCGGCGGCGGCGTAGTCGTCCTTGCCGGCGGCGGTCTTCAGGTGGATGACCAGCACCGCGGCGCCCTTCGACTGGGCCAGCAGCCGCAGCTGGTCGGGGTCGAGATGGGTGGAGGAGTAGGGGTCGTTGGCCCGGCGCGGGCTGGCATCGGTGATCAGGACGATCAGCCGGCCGGCCACCCCGGTCCAGTCGATGTCGTCCAGCGCGGCCTTGACCCCGGCGAAGGAATCCTCGCGGAAGTCGCGGTTGTCGGCATGTGAGACCTTGGCCGCGTCGAAGCGGTCGAGGAAGCCTCTCGGGTCGAGCCCGTCGGACAGGGTGGCGAACACCTTGGCGATGTACTCGTCCGGCCGGCCATCCTCGAGCACGTCGCGGAACCCGACCAGGCCGAGGCTGAGCTTGTCGCCCTCCTCGGCATGCAGCTTCTCGATCAGGGCGCGGATGGTCTCGCGCGTCCGGGCGACATAGGGGTCCATCGACACCGTTGTATCGACGACGAAGATGACGCCGGCGCGGTAGCCGGCCATCACCTGCGCCGCGTTGCCCGGATCGGTCGCCTGCGGCGGCGGATCGGCCGGCTCCTGCAGCGAGGTCGCCGCCACCTGCAGCGCCAGACCGGGAAAGCCCTTGGCGAAATAGCCGTCGGTCCAGTTCAGGATCGGCAGCAGGTAGAAATCCTTGGCCGGGTCGACCCAGGTCGACGGCTCGAGTGCCGCGATCGGGCTGTCCGGCGGCAACGTCCCGGAAACGGCGGCCTGGCGCAGTGCGCCGGCCTGCGCGTCGGCATCCGGAGCCTCCATGATCGACAGCAGCGGCGCGGAATCCTTGAAGAACAGGGCGCGGTCGCGGTTGACCGGGTTGGTAAAATTCACCACCAGGGTCTGCTTCCAGTCGATCGCCTCGGCCTCGGGCAGCCAGCCCAGCGTCTGGCCGCCGGTGGTGGGCCCGACCTCGAGCCAGTTGCCGCCGTCGCCTGCCGTCCGGGCATAGACGAAGAACATGGTCAACGGCGGGATCTCGGCCTCGGCGGGCGGCCCGCCCGGTGACTGGGACGGCCGCGCGCCCGGGCGGGTCAGGACCCGCTGCCACAGGCTCGTGGTGCCCGTCATCAGCAGCGGCTTGCGGGCGCCGGCAGGCGGCGCCGGATCCTGGGCGATCGCCGGGGCGGCGCAGGCCGCCAGCCAGGCCAGGGCCAAGAGTGCGGCGAGGCGTAGCCGGAAGGCTGGTGTCGTCATCGCGCGGACTCCGCGTTGTCGAGGGCCTGCAGCCGGGCGCGGGCGATGCCAATGCCGCGCTGCAGGGCCAGGGCGTAGAACTCCCGCGCCTTGGTCGGGTTGGGGGCGCTGAACGGGTTCGGGCCGGTGGTCCGGGCGTTTGGGTCGTAGAACTGCGCGAGGCCGAAGGCGGCGTCGCCGCTGCCGCGCCGCGACGCCTCCTCCCACAGCACCAGCGCCGTGTCGGCGTCGTGCTGCTCGGTCAGGAAGCGCTGGCCGGCGGCGAAGATCTCGGCCGGCGCGAGCGCCAGGATCCGCGGCAGCTGACGGCGGTCGAGCTCCTGCGCCGCGGCTGGCGGCCTTGCCGGGCTCGGCGATGCCGACATCAGTGGTGCGGGTGCCGGTGCTGCTGGGGGCGCTCCCGAACCGGACCACCACCCTCCTCCGAGGGCTGCCAGGGCCAGCAGCAGGGCAGCACCCTGGACCGGCCGCGACCGCAGCAGCGCGGGCCAGCGGGACCGGTCGGGCTCGGCCTCGTCGACCAGGCTGCGCATCGATTGCGGCCGGTCGCGTGGGTCTGGGGCCAGCATGCGGGTGATCTGGGTGACGAGGCCGGGCGGCACGCCGTCCAGCTCGGGGGTGGTCTTGCGGGCTTCGACCGTGGCCATCATGGTCTTGCCCATCTCCAGCGGCCGGCCGCGCGCGGCGGCGGCGAGGACGAGGCCCAGGCTGTAGATGTCGGACCGCCCGTCGACCTGTGCGCCGAACAGCCCGATCTGCTCCGGCGACGCCCAGGAGAGCTTGCCGGCGAAGCGGCTGCCCACCAGTGTCCGCATGCTGGGGTCGGCGAAGCGGGCAATGCCGAAATCGATCAGCTTCGCCCGTTCGAGCAGGCCATGCTCGAGGATCACGTTGTCTGGCGACAGATCGCGGTGATAGATGCCCTTGTCATGCGCCTCGGCCAGGCCGGCGGCCAGGCGGTCGCGCAGCTGCGCGATCTCGTGCGGCGCCAGCGGGCCTTGGCGCAGCCGGTCGCGCAATGACGGTCCATCGACATACTCCATCACCAGGTGCAGCCGCCCGGTGGCGTCGCGGAACAGGCCGTCATAGCTGACGATCGCCGCGTGCCGGATCTTGCGCAGGGCCCCGGCCTCGCGCAGGAACAGGCTGACGATCGACTCGTCGCCGGCCAGGTCGGGCCGGATGATCTTGATCGCGTGCAGCGTCCGCTGGTCGCAATGCTCGGCCTGGTAGATCTCGCCCATGCCGCCGCGGCCGATCAGTCGGGTGATGCGGTAGGTGTGCAGCACCACCGTGCCCGGCGCCAGCGACGGCCCGTCCTCGCTCGGCGCTGTCGGAGCGCTCGGTGCGGCCGAGGCGCTCGGCCCGGCCGGGCCGACGAGGCGTGTCTCGTCGGCCGGCGGCATCTCGGTGTCGCGGATCGGATCGGCGATCATGGCTCGGCTACCAGACCGGCGGCAGCTCGCTGATGACCAGCACGGCCGGCACCGGTCGATCGGGCGCTTCGACCGAAGCGACCCAGATGGCATAGGGACCGTTGCCAGGAGAGGTCAGCGTCATCACCGGGTTGACGCCCCCTGCCTCGCTGTCGTCGGTGCAGAGCCATTGCCCGGCGGGCGTGTGCACCACCAGCGCCGTGTCCGTGCCCGCCGCGACGTAGAAATTCACCGGGCCGTGGACGTCCTCGAGATCGATGGTCGCATCGGGGCGTTCCGGCGTGATGTTGCCGACACAGTCGGCGGCCAGGCCAACGACCGAGCTGCGCCCGCCCGCCAGCACGCCGATCGGCAGGGGATCGGTCCGGAACGCGCCGGTCAGGGTGGCAGCCAGATAGTATGGCCGGGCTGTCGGATCCGGCGCCGACGCCGAAGCCGGTGCGGACGCGATCTGCTGTGCGATCGCGGCTGGTGCCGTCAATAACAGGAAGAAAAGAACCGCAAAGGCGCGTTTTGCGATTGGCATCATGGCCTCCAGGTCGGGGCTGTTCTCGGCGAATATGCGATGTGATCTGGAGGCGGGCCAGAATTCACCGGCATTTCGGTCTGGATACGATCATGCCAATTCCGCATGCTCTATCGCGGCTGCGCCGGGGGCAGGATGCGAGACTTTTGCGACCCACCTTCGAGAAGGCGCTGCCCATGTCTCCGTTCAAGCCGCCGATGATCGTGCTCGGTCTGGGCCTGCTGTGCACCGCCTGCGCCGATCGCCTGCCGGACCCGAAGCCGTTTTCCCATTTCGGCAAGGGGCCCGAGGCCACAGCCGCGGGCACAGTGCCGGTGACGCCCGTCGCGGTCACGACGTTGCCGATCGAGGTCATCGCCCGCAAGGCGCAGTCCTCGCGGGTCACGCTCGACCGTGCGATGGATACGGTGCAGCAGCGGCTCAGCACCCTGAAGAAGCTGGTGATCGAGGCCAGGGCCAATCTCGGCCCGAACGGCACCCCGGAGCAGTATGCGGCGCTGCGGCAGGCGGAACGCCAGGTCCGGCGCGGCATGGTGCAGGCCCGGATCTCCACCGGCGACCAGGCCGCCGGCTGGACCGAGCAGGCGTCGACGATCAACGATCTTAGCGGCCTGATCGTCTCGGTCTCCGGCCTGGTCAACACCATCGGCGACGGGCAGCCGGTTCCCGGGACCACCGCGCAAGCCGGAGAGGCTGCGAAGCCGTCCGATGTCGGCGAGACCGGTGTGTTCACGCCGGTGCAGGCCGTTCCCGTCGCCGCGCCTGCCGCCGCGGCCGGTCCGGTCGCGGCAGCCGGGGCAAGCTGAGCCTCGGATCGATCCCGGAGAGGAGATGGAGGGCGGCTTCGGGCCGCCCTTTCAATTTGAAGCGACGGCGACCAGCATCGATTTCAGCGCCTGCCCGGCCTGCAGGAAGGGCATTGGATCGACCGCTTCCTCCGCGCGCCGGATCTCGTAATGCAGGTGCGGCCCGGTCGACACGCCGGTCGAGCCGAGCTGCCCGATGACCGTGGCCGCCGTCACCTCCTGACCCGCCTCGACCGCAATCGACTGCATGTGGCCGTAGCGGGTGACCAGGCCGTCGGCATGCTGGATCTCCACCATGTTGCCGTAGCCGCCGGCAGGCCCGGCCCGCAGCACGCGGCCGTCGGCGGTGGCGTAGATCGGGGTTCCCGCCGGCGCCACCAGGTCCAGCCCGGCATGCAGGGTGGGAACGCCAGTCACCGGATGGACCCGCCAGCCGAAGGGGCTGGACAGCCGCAAGGGCACGCGCAGCGGCACGGCGAGGGGCCAGCCGGGCAGGCGCGCGGCCAGCGCCCGGGCCTGCGCATCGATCGCATCTGGAGCGAACGGGCGGATCGCGGTGGTGTGATTCCCCGCCAGCGGCGGCAGGTCGAGCTGCTGCACCGTGCGGTCAATGGCGGCGATGGCCACGGCCAGCCGCGCCGTCTGGGTGAAGCGGCGGTCGGCTGCGGCCAGATCGCCCTCATCCGTCGATGACGGGCCGCTCTCCTGGGACGGCGCCTCCGCGACCTGGCGCTGCGGCATCGTTTCGGGGGCGTCCCGAAAGACGGCGATGCCGAGCGCCGCGGTGAAGGACAAGGCGAGGGCCGCCGCGGCGCTGACGGCTACAGGCCGGATGTGGGATTGCGTCCGGGGGCGGGCCGGCGAAGGGATCTCCACCGATTGCGCCAACGTCGGCAGCCGGTCGGGCAGCGCCAGCACCACCGCCCCGCTGCCATGCCGGCCGGCAGCCTCGGCGCGCTGCACCAGCAGCCGGGCGGCGGCATCGGGCGGCAGTCTTTCGAGCAGCAGCGCGGTCCCGTCGACGATGTCGGCGATGGCCGGTGCGGCGAGGATGACGCGATCGCTTGCATCCAGCCGGACGCGGACCGTCCCGACGTTCACCTCTTCGGTGATGGGGACGAGGCCGGCCCGGCCCAGGCGATGAACGCTGCCTCCGCCCAGCCGCAAACACAGCAGATGCGGCGGCCGCAACAGGACGATCATTGCCGAGACGCCGGTCTTCCGCTGCATGATGCGCGCCAGCTGCGCCTCATCAGGGGCACTTTCGAGCGCGGTGAGAGCCTCGACCAAGCCTCGGTATCGCGCATTCCCGGCCGCGACTACGGCCCAGAGCCCGATCTCGGGGCGGCAGAGGCACGTGGCTCCGGCAGTGCCGGCGGCGATGCCGGGGGGCTCGGCAATAACGTCCCGCGGCATCAGTCGAGAGCCCCGGCCGGCGGCGCGGCGTCGGCCGGCATGCTGCCGGCGGTAGCGACGAAGCGGCGAGTGGCGTCGTCGAGCAGCGGGGCGCCTTGCAGCTCCGCACCGTCGAGCCAGGCATAGCGGCGGTCGATCGCGGTCCACAGGCGCAGGCCGCCGAGCTTCCGGGCCAAGGCCGCGAGAGCCGCGTCATCGCCCTGGCCGTGGTCGAACAGCGTGGCCCGGCGGGCGGCAACGGCGAGGCGCAGCAGCGGTCCCTGCGACCGGGTCAGTGCGGCGAGCAGGCGCGTCGCCGTCTCCGGATCGGTAGCGGGAACCAGCGCGAGGTCGTCCTGCAGCCCGTCCCAGGCGCGGGCTACGTCGTCGAGATAGAGCGCCAGCACCGACGCAGTCAGGTCGCCGCCGCCCGACGGCGCCGCGCCGAGCACCCAGTCGTCAGAGCCGAGCGAGGCGGACAGATCCATCAGCCCCGGCACGACCACCCGGTGGAAGCCGTCGGCGGTGAGCAGCCCGGGAATCGGCGTGGCCAGCGAGGTGCCCGACCGGCGCCGCACCGCCCAGCTGTCCGTCCCGAGCACGAGGTCGGCGCGGAAGGGCGGCAGGGCCTGGGCCGCGTCCGAGGTGCGGATCGCGGCATAGGCCCGGGCCGACAGCGGCTCGTCGCGCAGGCGAGCCCGGATCCGCCCCACCACCGCCATGTCCAACGGCGGAGCGAGGCGCGGCTCGGCCGCCCGGGCGCGGTCGAGCTGCACCAGCAGAGTCTGTCGCATCTGATCCGGGGCGGTCATCGACCAGTCGGTCGACGCCCAGAGCCGGATCAGCCCGTCCTGCCGTGGCCCGGTGCCGGCGATGGCCAGCGCCGCCTTCAGCCCGTCGAAGGCGAGGTCCGAGGTGATGTCCGGCCGATCGATGCGGGCCAGGATCCGCTGCGCCAAGCGGCGCAGGAACGCGTCCCGCAGCAGCGCGTGGTCGAGCCCGGCGGTCGCGGCGGCGAGGTCCTCCAGCGGTGCGGCGTTCAGGCTCAGCCGCCGCCACCAGGGCAGGGGGGCGAGGTCCGCCAAGGGCGAGGCGGCCAGCGCATCGAGGGCGGGCAGCGCGGCCGCGGGCTCGTCCGGCGCCGCGTCAGGCGCGGGCGTCGCCGCCTGTGCGCTCTCGATTGCGGCCTGCGCCTGGTCGGCGACGCGCCGGTTCGAGACATGGATCGCCGCCAGGCCGCCGAGCAGGGCCAGGATGCAGCCCGCGATGGATACCCGACGGCGCATGGCGCTCACCCCTTCGTGTCCTGGGACATGGCTCTACACGGCGCCCAAAACTTTGCTGCTGGGGCTGTCCTCTCCGATGCCGGGCTCGAGGCCCTGCCTCGTCTCCATGCTCAGCTCCAGCTTGGCCTTGGCGGCCTCCTTCGGTGGCCGTCCGGGCAGGATCGGCGGAAAGGATTCGGCCTTGTCGGTGGTGATCATCGAGAAGCCGTTGGCGAGGATGATCAGGCCGTCCGGGCCGAGTTCCATGAGCTGCCATCCCTTCTGGCTGTTGACCAGGAATCGGATCCTGTCCGGCGTGACCTCGATGCGGGAGCTCTCCTCCCCGGGAAGGGACGGCATCGGCGATGTCTTTTCCTCCGTGGCCGCTCCGGTGGTGAGGACGAACTTCTCCGTGACATCGACGGCGTGCTTTTGCAGGACCTTGACGTTGTACTGCCTCTGCGCCTGCAGATAGACCTCCTCGCGGTCCTGCTTGTCCTCGAAGCGCAGCTCGTTATAGGCGTTGACCGCGCCGCGGTCGGTGTGTGTCCGGAAGGTCGAGCGCGTCTTGTCCGCCGGCAGGGTCTCGGGCGGCAGATTGGTGGCGTTGTAGACGACCCCGGTCACCAGCGGCCAGTCGGGGTTGCCGTGGATGAAGTCGACCACGACCTCCTGGCCCTTGCGCGGGATGATCAGGCCGCCGAAGCCCTTGCCGGCCCAGCTCTGCGCCACCCGGATCCAGCAGGAGCTGTTCTCGTCACTCTTGCCCTCGCGGTCCCAGAAGAACTGGACCTTGATGCGGCCGAGCTTGTCGGTCGTGATCGTCTCGGCCTTGGGGCCGACCACGACGGCGGTCTGCGGCCCCTGGATCACCGGCGCCGGCGTGCGGCGCAGCGAGCGGTACTGTGTGGTCGCCGGGATGATCTCGACCATGCTGCGGTAGAGGAAGCGGTCGCCCTTCGCGTCGACGGCGTTCTCCCCGGCACCGCCGACCTCTCCGACCTCGCCGACGACCGTGAACTCGTTCCCAACCGCCAGAAAGCGCTCGGTGGGCTTGGGGCGGGAATCGACGTCGCCGTAGTAGAACGGGTTCGCCGCGGTGAAGATCGCCCCGGTCGTGATCTGCCGTGCCGTGCTTTCGACCCGCGCGCGGTAGGCGTTGCAGGCCAGCTCCTCGGCCCGGATCGTGGCGTAGAAATCGCCGTCCTTCTTCTCGATGTAGCGGCCCGGATAGACGAAGGTCTCCTGCGTCGGCGAGGTGCCGGCGGCCGTCGACGTCTTCGTCGCCGTCACCGGTGCGACCGGCGAGCCCCCGGGACGCCGGGAGGCGGCGCCGCCCGCCAGGGTCTTGCGCGGCGGGATGCCGCCGACCTTCACGGACGGGACGCGCGCCACGGCCTCGAGATTCGCCGTCGGCTTCTCGTGGTCGTAGTCGTTGAAGACAACCCTGTCCGGCTGCATCGACACCATCTCCTCCCAGCGCAGGATCAGGTCCTCCTGGTGCAGGTTCCGGGCTGGCCGCAGGTTATGGTGAGTCTCCACCACCTGCGGCGTGCACGGCTTGTGGCTCGAGGCGTTGTCGACCAGCACCAGGTCGTGCCGGTTCTCCGCATGCTCGAAGTAATAGTAGATCCCGTCCTGCTCCATCAGCCGGCTGACGAAGGCCAGGTCGGTCTCGTCGTACTGGACGCAGAAGGGGCGCCGCGGCAGCCGCCCGGTGGGCCGGCCCTTGAAGGTTCCTTTATGCTCCTGGAAAATCTGGGTGATGATCTCGAGGCTGGTCTTGTTCTGGAAGATCCGGCTGTTGCGACGATAGTCGAGCAGCGACAGCCAGGGTCGCACCTCCGCCACGTAGTTGAGGCGCTCGGTGTCGTCCAGGCCAAGATACTGGAACCGGGTGACGATGCCGTGGAAGAACCGCGTCGCCGTGCCCTTGAGCTTGAGGCCGACGGTCAGGCTCTGGCCGGGCACCTTGGCAAAGGTCTGGATCGGGTCGGGGCTGGCGAGCGTCACCTCGTAGACGAAGGGCTCGCCCAGCCGCTCGACGCCCCTCAGCCGCCGGAGATAGACCTCGTTCAGCTGGAAGGCGGCCGAGGTCACCGCCGCGAAACGGTTGTCCTTCAGCAGGCTTTCGATCGTCGACAGGGGCATGGTGATGTCGCCTAGTCACTGGGCTGCAGGGATGCGGCGGGAAGGCCGCCGTCGAACTGGTAGTGGAAGGTGTCGTCCCGCACGCCGATATGCAGCGCGCCGACCGGGCGGCCGTCCCGCTGCTCGGCCAGGATGTGCCGGCTGACCGCCGGCAGCAGCGTGCTGGTCAGGATGGCGTCGACCATGCGCCCGCCGCTGTCGACCTGGCGGGCGCGCCGGGCGATCAGCTCGGCCACGGCGTCGTCGCAGGTCAGCGGCACCTTGTGGGCCTGCATCATCCGGTCGGCGATGCGCTCCAGCCGCAGGCGGACGATGCGGTCCAGCATGCCGTCGCTCAACGCGTAGTATGGGACGAGCGTCATGCGGCCCAGCAGGGCCGGCGGGAAGACCTCGCGCAGCGGGCGGTGCAGCGCGCTCTCCAGCACCTCCGGTTCCGGCCGCGCCTCGGCGGCGCACAGCCGGGCGATCTGCTCGCCGCCGACATTCGAGGTCAGCAGGATCAGCGTGTTGCGGAAGTCGATCTTGCGGCCCTCGCCATCCTCCATCACGCCCTTGTCGAAGACCTGGAAGAAGATCTCGTGGACGTCCGGATGCGCCTTCTCGATCTCGTCGAGCAGGATCACCGCATGCGGCCGCCGCCGCACCGCCTCGGTCAGAACGCCGCCCTGGCCGTAGCCGACATAGCCGGGCGGGGCGCCCTTGAGCGACGAGACCGTGTGCGCCTCCTGGAACTCGCTCATGTTGATGGTGATCAGGTTGCTCTCGCCGCCCAGCAGGGTCTCGGCCAGCGCCAGCGCCGTCTCGGTCTTGCCGACGCCGGACGGGCCGCACAGCAGGAAGACGCCGATCGGCTTGGCGGGGTCGTCCAGGCCGGCGCGACTGGTCTGCACCCGCTGGGCGATCGCCTCCATGGCATGATCCTGGCCGACGACGCGCCGGCCCAGCGCGTCGGCGAGGGACAGCAGGGTGGTGGCCTCGTCCTTCAGCAGGCGGCCGACCGGGATGCCGGTCCAGTCCTGCACCACGGCGGCCACGGCGTTGCGGTCGACCCGGTCGAGCACCAGCGGCGCCTCCTCCTGGATCTCGCGCCATTCGCCGTCCAGCCGCCGCAGCTCGGCCGGATCGGCATCGCCGTCGGCGCGCAGCGCGGCCCGGGCCCGCTGGATCTCCTCGACCAGGCCGCGCTCGGCCTGCCAGCGGACATCGAGCCGCGCCGCTTCCTGCCTGGCCTCCTCGAGCGTCTCTTCCACCTCCGCCCGGCGCTCGCCGACATCGCCGCCATCGGCCTCCTCGCGGCCGAGCATCTCCAGCTCCAGCGTCAGGGCGTCGATCCGCTGCCGCTCATGCTCCAGCCGGTCGGGGCGGGCATGGCGGCTGACGGCGACCCGGGCGCAGGCGGTGTCCAGCAGGCTCAGCGACTTGTCCGGCAGCTGGCGGGCGGGGATGTAGCGCCGCGACAGCGCCACTGCCGCCTCCACCGCCTCGTCCAGGATCTCGACGCCGTGATGCTTCTCCAGCGCCTGCACCATGCGGCGCATCATGGTGACGGCCTGCGGCTCGTCCGGCTCGGCCACCGGGATGGCCTGGAAGCGCCGGCTCAGCGCCGGGTCCTTCTCGATGTACCGCTTGTACTCGGCCCAGGTGGTGGCGCCGATGGTCCGCAGCGTGCCGCGGGCCAAGGCGGGCTTCAGCATGTTGGCGGCGTCGCCGGTGCCTTCCTGGCCGCCGGCGCCGATCAGCGTGTGCGCCTCGTCGATGAACATGATCACCGGATGCGGCGCCGCCTGCACCTCGGCGATGACGTCGCGCAGGCGCTGCTCGAACTCGCCCTTCACCCCGGCACCGGCCTGCAGCAGGCCGAGGTCGAGCGCGTGCAGGGCGACGTCGCGCAGCGGCGCCGGAACCTCGCCGGCGACGATGCGCAGGGCCAGGCCCTCGACGATCGCGGTCTTCCCGACCCCGGCCTCGCCGGTCAGGATCGGGTTGTTCTGCCGCCGCCGCATCAGCACGTCGATGATCTGCCGGATCTCGGGGTCGCGGCCGATCACCGGGTCGAGCTTGCCGGCCCTGGCGCTCGCGGTCAGATCCACGGTGTAGCGCGCCAGGGCGCCCCCGCGACTGCCCGCTGCCGATGGCGTCGCCCCGTCGGCGGCTTCCAGCGGCGCCTGCGCGGCCGTGGCCTCGGGCGAGCCACGGGTGATCGCCTCGAAGCCGTCGCGCAGCCGGTCCAGCGCCAGTTTGCCGAATTCGGGGGAGATCGCGAGCAAAGCGTGGCTGAGCGGGCGGCTGGACAGGCAGCCATAGAGCAGATGGCCGGAGCGGATGCGGTCGTCGCCGAAGGCCAGGGTCGCGACCAGCCAGCCCTCCTGGGTCGCGTCCTCGATGTGCTGCGACAGGTCGGAGACGGCGGTGGCGCCCCGCGGCAGCTTGTCGAGCGCCCGGGTCAGGTCGCGCGCCAGAATGCCCGGGTTGACGCCGAAGTTGCGCAGGATCCGCCCGAAATCGGACTCGGCGACCTCGTTCAGCTGGTGCAGCCAGTGGACCAGCTCGACATAGGCGTTGCCGCGCAGCTTGCAGAACGCCGTGGCGCTCTCGATCGCGGCGTAGCAGGGCGCGTTCAGCTTGCTGAACAGGTTCCGGCGGCTGATGCCCGTCATCACGGACTCCACGAGGCTGTTTCGGGGGATGCCGCGTCCGTCGGGCCAGGAAGCGGCGGGGTCGTCGTCAGGTCGTCGGCGTGGCGGCGCGAGCGGCGCTTGCCCATCCACCCGGTCCAGCCCAGCCGGCCGCTGCGGCCCAGCCGGACCGCCGGCACCTCGTCGCGGCGCAGGACCAAGTTGACCTCCCAGTCCAGCTCGTCGCCGATGTAGTTGCGGACGGTCTGGGCCATCTTGTCGAGGCCGGGGGCGCCGGGCAGCAGCCGCTCGTACTGGGCCAGCTCCAGCGGGCCGATGACGATGCGGAAGCGGTGGTGATAGACCTGGATCCGGGCACCGGCGGTGGCGGTGCTGCCCAGCGTGCCGGTACCCGGGTCGCGGCCCAGCACGCACAGCGCGTCGCGCGGCAGCTGGACCCATTTCGGCACGAATTCGCGGATCTCGACCGGCGCGGCGAAGAAGCTGGCCAGGATGGCCCCCAGCCCTTCGGCGTTGCGGGTGTGCGAGGCCAGCCGGCCGGTGAAATGGACCTTGGCCAGGTCGGGCATGGCGTCCCGGTCCTGCAGCGACTCCATGCCGAGACCGGCGAGGGCGCCGAGCTGCAGGGCGAAGCGGTCCTGCTGCGGCCGGTCGTGGCTCACCGTCGGCTCGCTCTCCGCCCAGGCGCGGAAGAACAGCGAGGCCATGCGGTGGTGGAAGATGTCGGCGAAACGGACCAGCGTCTCGTCGCCGGCGTTGTGCTGCCGCATCTGGGCGTATTCGGTCAGGTGCAGCGGCAGCGGCCCGTTCGACCCGAACAGCCCGAAGACATAGGTGGCCAGCCGGGCGGGGCCACCTTCCTCATCGGTCTCGGTCAGGCCCGCGATCGGCCGGGTCGGAAAGGCGAGCGCCGGCTGCTGCCCGATCCGCACCGGGTCCGAGCCCGGCCGGCTCGACTCGCCCAGCCGCGGGCGGTCCGGGCTGAGGGCATCGATCCGCCGCAGCGCCTGGAAGACGTCGAAATCGTGCGGTTCGGCGGCGACCGCGCTGAAAAAGCTGGTGAGGGCGTCCGGCATCAGACCACCGCCCGGCGGCCGATCATCGGCGGCCATCGCATCACCTCCCCGCGCTGCAGGGTCGACAGCACCATCTCGGTGAAGCCGTTGATCGAGACATACTTGGCGAAGAACAGGTTCAGCACCGAGGCCAGCGGGAAGGTGCCGACGCCCTCGAAAGCCGCCTCGTCCAGGGTGACGCCTATCTCGATCCCGCGCGCCACCGCGGCCTGCCCGCCGCCCGGCAGGCGCCGGACCACGGCCTTCGACCGGACCTCCCGGATGCCGTCGATCTGCCGGGTGGCGGAGGCGTCGTCCGGGTCGACATAGAGACGCAGCAGCTCGCGCAGCGCCTCGGCGCCCTGATGGTCGGCCCGGTCGGAATTGGTGATCGACAGGTAGTTCAGCGACAAATGGCTGATCAGCTTCCAGGCGACGTCGCCATTGGCGAAGGACGGTCGCGGCCGGCTCGGCAGCGACAGGCAGCGGACGCTGGTCACCGGGGCGCCGATCTCGAGCGTGAAGTCGGTCTCGCCCCGGCCGACCGGCAGCAGCAGCGGCAGGTCCCGGTTCGAGCACAGGCAGCGCAGCGACAGCTGGCGCAGATCGGCGGAGTAAGGGGCCGCCTGGCGGTCGACCAGCGAGACGAAGGTCTCGCTGCCGATATAGCCCGTGCGGGTGCCGTGCAGGCGCTGGTGCTCGGACAGCAGGCGCTGCTCGCGCCGCACCGTGTAGTAGCTGGAATGCTGCTCCCGCCGCCCGTGTTCATGGATGCTGTAGAAGGGCAGGAACGGCAGCGGGGCCGCGTCGTTGCTCTCACCCTCGCCGCTCATCTCCAGGATCGAGTGCAGCTCGATGTCGAGCGGCCGGATCCGGTCGACAACCACATGGTGCTCGTATTGCTTGTCGCTGACATGGATCCGGTCGGCCTGGCGCTCGAACAGGTTGACCGCCGGGGTCGCGAACAGGGCGATGTTCTGGGGCCCTAGATGGCGCTCCAGCCGCGGCTCGGCGCGGCCGAGCGCGAACACGATCTCGAGCTCCTCGGTGGCCGAGAGCGCCACGGCATTGGCCAGCCCGCCGAGCTCGACGAACAGGGTCCGGTCCGCCAGGGCGAAGTATTCCTGCAGCAGGCGGTAGCCGTCGAAGGAGCGCGGGACCTCGGGCAGCAGCGACGACCCCGGCTCCAGCCCGACCTGCCGCAGCGTCTGCCGTGGTATCGTCTCCTGCCAGGGCACCGGCCGGCTCAGCGGCCGGGCGACGATGGCGCGGGTGTCGGCGACCAGCTGCTCGGCCAGGATCGCGCCGATGCCGCCGGGCCCGGTCAGATGCAGCGTCAGCGCCTTCAGCGCCAGCTTGTTGAAGGGCAGCCCGTTGGTGGTCCGCAGCCGCAGTCGCAGCGCCGCCTTCACCGCCTGCCGGCCCGGCAGGTGCAGGGCCGACAGCTGTCCCGGCGTCGCATAGTAGTCGACCCCGCTGACCACGACCGGCCACAGCTGGACGTCATGGGCGGTGCGGAACTCGCAATGGGTGACCGCGCCGGGGGCGAGCTGGCTCAACAGCTTGGTCCCGCGCGGCACCAGGTACCCGTTCTCCAGCCGCCCGGCCTCCGGGTCCGGCTCGAACCGGACGATCGCCATCGACGGCACCGGCGGCAGGAAATGCGGGTAGACCAGCTCGAGCAGGTGCTGGGTGAAATCCGGGAAGCGCGACTGGAGCTTCAACTGCACCCGCGCCGCCATGAAGGCGAAGCCTTCCAGCAGCCGTTCGACATAGGGGTCGGCGACCTCGGTCGTCTCCATGCCGAGCCGGCCGGCAACCTTCGGGAAGGAGCGGGCGAACTCGGCGCCCATGTCGCGCATATAGGCGAGCTCGTCATTGTAGAGGCGCAGCAGCCGGGGATCCATCAACTGGCCTCCGCGCGCATCTCGACGACGCGGACGACGTCGAGCTCACGGTCGACCTCGGTGCGCATCACCATGCGCAGCGGCACCGGATGGGCCCAGAGATCGGCTTCGATCTTGAAATGGAGCGAGCCGATGTCCTGACCGTCCTCGATCGCCGTGACCCTCAGGCTGTCGGGCAGCAGCCGCGGCTCGAAGCGGTGCAGGCTGGCGACGATCTCCTGCCGCAGCGCGCTGGCATCGACGCCTTCGCGGATGTGCCCGCCCAGCGGCCAGATGCCGTAGTTCAGCGTGCTGGATGCGACATGGGGATAGGCCTGCAGGTCCACGGTCGCGGCCAGCTGGTTGGTGTTCAGGAGCCACGAGATGTCGCGCAGGATCACCTCCCGCAGCTGGCGCACCGAGAAGCTGCGCCGGTCCTGCGCTTCGGTCGCGCTGCGCGGCTGGTCGTCGGTCAGCCGGTCGAGAAGCGACGGCTGGACCAGGTCCCGCTTGACGGCTCTGGCCATGATTCACCTGGGTGGGAAGGATCGGGGGAAGGGCGACCGGCCGGGGCACCGGCCGGTCGCGAACCCGTCAGGCGACGAGCTTGGTGAAGTCGGTGCTGTTGGCGATCTGGTTCCAGATGCCTTCGCCCTGCTTCGTCAGGGCACCCTTGTCGTTCTGCTTGTAGTAGATGACCTTGCAGGCGCCGAACCGGAAGGTGACCGTCTCCTCCGGCGCCTCCTCGGCGTAGGACCACTCGACCTTCTCCACGGCCAGCATGTTGAAGGTCCAGTGCAGGAACAGGTTGGTGCCGGACGTGCTGGTGCCGGAGCCGGTCGCCTTGAACAGCTTCAGGTCGACATTGCTGAAATGGGCGCCGCGGCCGCAGGCCACATACAGGTGGGGCGAGGCGGTATCGACCTGCTTCTTGACGGTGAAGACCTCGAACTCGGCCTTGCCGGAGCCGGCGCCGCTGGTGTGCGGGCCGATGTTGAGCTTGTTCTCGAGCGAGAAGCTCCACTCATCGGCCAGCGTGATGCCGTCCTTCAGGATGAGGGATTCACCCTTGGGCTGAATGCCGTCCTTGGATGCTGCCGTGAACACCATGACTGCGTCGAACGCCATGTTCGTCTTCCTTCATCTGGTGGTTTGGAATGGGGTTGAAGTCTCTCGGGAGTGATCAGCCGTGCCGCATGCGACCTCCTTCCGCCGATGGAGCGGATCGTCAGGCCTTGCGGGCCGACGGCAAGCGCGACACCAGCCGCAGCGAGATGGTCAGGCCCTCGAGCTGGTAATGCGGCCGCAGGTAGAACCGGGCGGTGTAGTAGCCAGGGTTGTCGGCGACCTCCTCGACCTTGACCTCGGCCGAGGACAGCGGCTGCTGCGCCTTGCTCTCCTCGCTGCCCAGCTCAGGCGACGGGTGGACGTAGCCCTGGATCCACTGGTTCAGCCACTCCTCGACCTCGTGCCGCTCCTTGAAGGTGCCGATCTTGTCGCGGACCATGCACTTCAGGTAATGGGCGAAGCGGCAGGTCGCGAAGATGTAGGGCAGCCGGGCGCTCAGCTCGGCATTGGCCGAGGCGTCCGGGTCCTCGTATTTGATCGGCTTATTGACGGTCTGGGCGCCGATGAAGACGCCGAGATCGGTGTTCTTCCGGTGCAGCAGCGGCAGCAGGCCGTTCTTGGACAGCTCGGCCTCGCGCCGGTCGCTGATCGCGATCTCGGTCGGGCATTTCAGGTCGACGCCGCCGTCGTCGCTGGGGAAGGTGTGGACCGGCAGGTCCTCGACCAGGCCGCCGGATTCGACACCGCGGATCCGCGACAACCAGCCATACAGCTTGAACGATCGGGTGATGTTCACGCCCATGGCGTAAGCGGCGTTGGTCCATAGATACTTGGAGCTGTCGCCGCCGTCCGACTCCTCCTCGAAGGCGAATTCATCGACCGGGTTGGTCTTGGCGCCATAGGGCAGGCGCCCCAGGGTGCGCGGCATGGTCAGCGCCACGTAGCGCGAGTTCTCGCCGTCGCGGAACGACCGCCAGGCGGCGTGCTCCGGGGTCAGGAAGATCTTGGTGATGTCGCGCGGATTGGCCAGCTCGCGCCACGAGTCCATCTGCAGCAGATGCGGCGAGGCGGCGGAGATGAACGGCGCGTGGCTGGCGGCCGCGATCTGCGACACCGCCGACAGCAGCTCGACATCCGGCGGACTGTGGTCGAAGTAATAGTCGCCGATCAGGCAGCCATAGGGCTCGCCGCCGATCTGGCCGTACTCCTCCTCGTAGATCTTCTTGAACAGCGGGCTCTGGTCCCAGGCGATGCCCTTGTACTTGCGCAGGTTGCGGGACAGCTCCTTCTTCGAGATCGGGAAGACGCGGATCTTCAGCGTCTCGTCGGTCTCGGTGTTGAAGACCAGGTGATGCAGGCCGCGCCAGGCCGATTCCAGCTGCTGGAACTCCTCATGGTGCAACACCTCGTTGATCTGCGCCGACAGCTTCTCGTCGATCGAGGCGATGATCGACTGGATGGTGTCGACGACGTCGTCGCTGATCACCGAGGTGTCGCGCAGGGCCTGCTCGGCCAACGTCCGGACGGCGGTCTCGACCGCTTCCTGGGCCTGGTCCGACCGGGTCCTGAACTCGCGCTGCAGCAGGCTGGCGAAATCGCCGGGATCGACCGTGGTGGCCGGGGCGGCCTGCGCCTCGGCGGACCGGGTGACTGCGGACGACATGGTCAGTTCTCCTCCGTCTCTGGGGCCGGGGACGGAACCGTGTCCGGCTGGTCCTTGGGGTTGGGCGCGTGGCCGAGGGCGCTGAGCAGCGTGGGGTCGGCGAGCAGCCGGGCGACCAGCTCCTCGGCGCCGTTCTTGCCGTCCATGTAGGTCAGGAGGTTGGACAGCTGCGTCCGCGCCTCGAGCAGGCGATTCAGGCTGTCGACCTTGCGGGCCACCGCCGCCGGCGAGAAATCCTCCATGCTCTCGAAGGTCAGGTCGACCGCGAGCTGGCCTTCGCCGGTGAGCCGGTTCGGCACCCGCAGCGCCACCCGCGGCTTGATGGACCGGAGCCGATCATCGAAATTGTCGATGTCGATCTCCATCATCTTGCGATCGGCCACCGGCGGCAGTGCCTCGGTCGGGTTGCCGGCGAGGTCGGACATGACGCCGACGACGAAGGGCAGCTGGACCTTCTTGTTCGAGCCGTAGGTCTCGACGTCGTATTCGATCTGGACCCGGGGCGCCCGGTTGCGCGCGATGAATTTTTGACTGCTGGCCTTTGCCATCTCTTCAATTCTCCTTGTGTGGGGCGGCTCCGGTCGTCAGGGGCTCTCGTCGGCCGCCAGGCCGGCGATCGAGCGGTAATGGGCGGCGCCCTCCGGCGCGAGCTCCAGGAGCAGAGCCATGAAGTCCTTGGAGACCAGCCGCTTCGCCCGTTCCAGCAGGGCCGGCACCGGGCTGGCCGGCTCATTCGCCCGGTACCAGCGGCAGATCCGGTCGAGCGATCCGATGACGTCGTTGCGATCGCGGATCTCGCCGGTCAGGGCTGTGGGGGCCGTCGCTCCCTGCGGCGTCTCGGCTGCCGGCGCGGCGCTGGGCCGGTGGGCGTCGACCAGCTCCTTGGCCTGGTGCAGCAGGGCGATCAGCGGATCGAAGCGGACCGCCTCGGTGATGTCGACGCGCTGCTTGATGCCGGCATCCAGGCGGATCGCGGCGGCCAAAGCGGCGTCGAGATCTGCGCCGGCCCGGTCGAGCCGGCCGGGATCGGTGTCGCCGAAGGCACGCTCGACGGCTGCGAGGTCGATCTCGCCGGGCCGCTGCGCCTCGATGCAGTCGCGCAGCGTGAAGTTGCCGAACTGCCGCGACGCGGTCAGGGGTACCTGGCGAATCTCCGCCATCAGCCCGGCCGGGTCGCAGAGATTGGCCAGGGTGTTGAGGCGCACGGTCTGATCGTCGCCATCCTCCGCATCCGGCCGCGGATGCAGGTTTGGCCAGAACTGCTCGACATAGCCTGCGAGCAGCTCCAGCCCCCCGCGAAGGCCGGTGAAGCCGGATTGGTTGAGGGCCGAGCGCGCCAGCAGCACCCCGATGCGCAAATCCTTGGTGCGGCCGGCGAGGTCGAGGCCCAGGCGCCAGACCTCGCGCCAGTCGGGGGGCTCCTCGGCCACCACGGCATCGCCGATCTGCTGGCCCGGCTTGCCCTGCGACGCCATCTCGAGCTCGAGGAAGCCCAGATCGTAGTCCAGGGCCTCGCCGCACGCGTCGCTGTCGTCGACCGGCTTCAGCAGATGATCTGCGTCGAGCATGACCATGTCCGTCACTACGGCTTTCCGGTTCGCGCCGCCTTCGGGTCCCGGCAGTAAAGCCAAGAAGATCCGGGGGAAGGGGCGGTCGTTCGATTTCGGAAATCTAGCGAAGCCTTGGCGCCGCACTGCATGCGCGATTGATATGCGGGCATGTTGCGGCAGGCTTGCCGCATCCCGATCCCGAATGCCCGGATATCAACTGCGCATGTAAGGGACGCGCCGGATGCCGTCAGAGTGTCCGCATCCCTGATCGCTGGCCCGTACCCGGGCGGCCTCGGATGAAGCGGAGCGCAGGATGTCTTGGGACAACAGGGTCGTCTGGTCGGAAGGGCTGTTCCTCCGGCCGCAGCATTTCCAGCAGAGCGACCGCTATGTCGAAAAGCTCGTCCGCAGCCGCACGGCCGCCTTGCGCGGCTATGGCTGGGGCGTCACCGAGCTGCGGCTGAACCGTGAGCTGCTCAGCCTCGGCAAGATCGCGATCGAGACGGCCCGTGGCGTGATGGAGGACGGCACGCCGTTCAGCATCCCCGACGACGCCGACCAGCCCACCCCCTATGAGGTGCCGGAGCATCTGCGGGATTCGCTGATCCACCTGGCCGTGCCGCTGTATCAGCCCGGGGCAGTCGAAACCGACGGGCGCGCGGCGACCGACGTGCCGATCCGCTTCGCCGTGGCGGACCAGGACCTGGTCGACACCAATGCCGGCGAGCGCGACGGCGCCTCGATCGAGGTGGCGCGGCTGCGCTTCCAACTGCTGCCGGACGGTGCGGACCGGGCCGGCTTCTCCTGCCTGCCGATCGCCCGGCTGGTCGAGGTCAGGGCCGACCGGCAGGTCGTGCTCGACGACACCCATATCCCCCCGACCATGGACTGCGCCGGCTCCCGCATCCTCGCCAACTTCATCACCGAGATCACCGGCCTGCTGCATCACCGCGGCGAGGCCCTGGCCGCCCGGGTGTCGCAATCGGGCACGCGCGGCGTGGCCGAGATCGCCGACTTCCTGCTGCTGCAGGCGATCAACCGTTACGAGCCCTATTTCTCCCATCTCTCCGCCGCCGCGGTGGTGCATCCGGAAGCGCTGTACGGCCTGATGGTCCAGCTCGCCGGCGAGCTGGCCACCTATGCCCGGACCGAGAAGCGGCCGCCGGCCTTCGGCGGCTACAGGCACGAGGACCTGGCGCTCAGCTTCCGGCCGGTGATCCAGTCGATCCGATCCTCGCTCAGCGCCGTCCTGGAGCAGACGGCGGTGCCGGTGCCGCTCAAGCAGCACAAATACGGCGTCCACATTGCCGAGGTCGCCGACCGCTCGCTGTTCACGACCGCGACCTTCGTGCTGGCCGCCCGCGCCGATGTCGAGGTCGACCGGCTGCGCCGCGAATTCCCGACCCAGATCAAGATCGGCCCGGCCGAGAAGATCAAGGAGCTCGTCAACGTCGCGCTGCCAGGGATCATCATCAACCCGCTGCCGGTGGCGCCGCGTCAGATCCCCTTCCATGTCGGCGTCACCTATTTCGAGGTCGATCAGCAGAGCCCGTTCTGGAAGGACATGCGCCATTCCGGCGGCCTGGCGCTGCATGTCGCCGGCGACTTCCCGAACCTCGAAATGGCGCTCTGGGCCATCCGTGGCCAGTAGCAACCCGCAACCGACCAGGTGTCCCCCATGGCCCTCGTCCTACGCGTAGACAGCCCGGACTCCAGCCTGCCCGAGACCGTCGGAGCCGACGGTCTGGTCGAGGCCGAGGACGCGCTGACCATCGGCCGGGCCGATGACAACGGCCTGGTCCTGCGTGACGCGCAGCAGACCATCTCCAAGCACCACTGCTCGATCGAGCCGGCGCAGGGCCGCTTCGTCCTGATCGACCGCAGCCGCAACGGCACCTTCCTGAATGACGAGTCGGAGGCGCTGCCGCGCGAGGTGCCGGTGGCGCTCAAGGCCGGCGACGTCATCCAGATCGGCAGCTACCGCATCGACGTCATCGCGGCGCCGGGCTCGACGCCGCCCGTGGTCGAGGCCGACGAGCCGGAACGCACCGCACCGCCGGCGGAGGAGCTGAGCTTCCTCGGCACGGTCCAGATGGGCCCCTCGCTCGGCGGCGGCATCACCAGCCGGCGCGAGGAGCCGCTGCTCGGCGAGATCGACGGCGACCTGCTGCCGGCCTCGGGCTTCGGCCCGCCGCGGGACCCGCCGGCGGACGACTGGGCGGCGGTTCGCAAGCCGGCCGCCTCCTATGCCGACCACGTGCCGGAGCACGCCGTCGTCTTCGTGCAGCCGAGGTCGGGCGTCGAGGCGATCCCCGACGACTGGGACATCATGGCCGAGCTCGGCGTTGCTCCGACGGCAAAACCCGCGCCGGCCTTCACCCGGGTCGACACCGTCAGGCCACCGGACGACGACGACATCCTCGAGGCCCCGCCGCCATCGCAGCCGGAGGTGCAGCCTGCCCCACCACCTCGCCCGGTGGCGGATCAGCCTGCAGCCCCCGGCGGCGACGCCGATCGCGCCGTGGCCGCCTTCCTCGCCGCCTGCGGCCTGTCGCCTGCGGATGTCGGCGCGGCCGACCTCACGACCATGATGGATCGGGCGGGGCGGATGCTGCTGCATTCCGTCGCCGGGCTGCACGGCATCCTCTCGGCCCGCCAGCTGGCGAAGCAGGAATTCGGCATCGAGCGCACGATGATCGAGCGCTCGGGCAACAACCCGCTGAAGTTCACGCTGGACGCGAAGGAGGCGATGCACACGCTGCTCTGCGTCGAGATCCCGGGCTTCATCCGCGGCGACGCGGCGGTCGAGCAGGCCTTCTCCGACATCAGGGCGCATGAGGTCGCCATGCTGGCGGCGCTGCAGGAGGCGCTGCGCAGCGTCTGCGACCGTCTGTCGCCGACCTCGGTCGAGCGGACGGTCGGGCAGGCCGGCTGGCACTGGCCGGGCACCAGGAAGGCCCGGGGCTGGGACGAGTACCGGCGGATCTTCGACGACGTGGTCTCCGGCCTCGAGAACGACGCGCTCCGCATCTTCGGCGCCGATTTCGCGCGCGCCTATCGCGCCGAAACCTCGCGCCCGCGGGGACCGGAACGCAAGGACACGGATGGCAGCGCCCGTCCGGAAGGAGAAGGGCTGGATGGCGATGACTGAGGAAACCGTCCTGCTGCCGCGGGGGCCCGCCCGCCCCAATCCGGGCGGGCGGCTGACCCTGGTACCCCCGCCGCCATCCCAGGCCTCGCCGGCCGAGCGGTTCTGGGAGGCGCTGGCGCTCGACCGGCTCGGCCCGCTGGTAGCGGCCGCGGCGGCGCTGCTGGGCCTCTGCGCCCAGCTCAAGAACAGCAGCAGCCATCCCGATGTCGAGGGCCTGCGCCTCCGGGTGCTGCGCGAGATCGACGCCTTCGAGCGCCGGGTCACCCCGCTGGGCCTGGCGCCGCGGGCGATCAAGGCCAGCAAATACGCGCTCTGCGCCACGATCGACGACATCGTCCTGAACACGCCCTGGGGCAGCCGCAGCGTCTGGACCACGCGCAGCATGGTCGGATCGCTGTTCAGCGAGACCTGGGGCGGCGACCGGTTCTTCGACTTGCTGGCGCAGCTGAAGAAGGACCCGGGCGTCAATGTCGACCTGCTGGAGCTGCTCTACTACTGCATGAGCCTGGGCTTCGAGGGCCGGTTCCGGATCGCGCCCCGCGGCGCGTCCGAGCTCAGCGTGCTGCGCGAGGACGTCTACCGCCTGATCCGCGCGGCCCGCGGCGAGTTCGAACGCGACATCTCCCCCCACTGGCGGGGTGTAGCCGCCGCCCGCAAGCTGCTGCGCGGCATCGTTCCCGCCTGGGTGGTCGGGGCGGCAGGCGTGGCGCTGCTGCTGCTGCTCTATGCCGGGCTGCTGTTCGCGCTGAACGGCCGCTCCGACCCGGTCTTCGACGACCTCGCCGCGCTGCCGCCGACCGGTGCGGTCACCCTGGCGCGGGTGGCGCCGCCGCCGCCGGTGATCGTGATGCGCGGCGACCGGCTGCGGCGCTTCCTCGAGCCCGAGATCCGCGAAGGGCTGGTCACGGTGGCCGAGGACGCCCAGCAGATCGTCGTCACCATCCGCGGCGCCGGCATGTTCGATTCCGCCAGCCCGATCGTGAAGAGCCAGTTCGAGCCGCTGCTGCGGCGGATCGGTGAGGCGCTGAACGACCAGCCGGGGGCCGTCCTGCTGACCGGGCACACGGACGCCACGCCGATCCGGTCGCTGGCCTTCCCGTCGAACTATCACCTGTCGCTCGCCCGCGCCAAATCGGTCGGCGAGATCATCACCTCGAAGATGAACGAGCCCGGGCGCGTGCGGGAAGAGGGCCGGGGCAGCACCGAGCCGGTGGCGTCGAACGACACGCCGGAGGGCCGCCAGCAGAACCGCCGGACCGAGATCATCATCAGCAAGTCGACGAATAGTTGAGGGGACGGACGGCCATGCAGTCCATCAAGAGCGCACTCCGGTCGAAATGGCTCTATGTCGGCCTCGGCACCGGGATCGTCTGTGCCCTGATCTTCACGCTCGGGCCGCTGATCTCGATCGCGGGCTTCGCCCCGCTCGACAACCTCAGCAGCCAGATCATCGCGTCGATGCTGATCCCGGTCGGCTACACCGTCACCTACATGATCCAGTCGCATTTCCAGAGCCTCGTGCAGTCGCGGGTCTCGAATGCGCTGACCGGATTCGGGACCGGGCAGACGGAGGAGACCGGCACCGCGCAATCCCCGCGTGCCGGCGGGCGGGACGGAGCCGCGGGCAAGGAGCTGGAGACGATCTCCGGCCGCTTCCGCGAGGCCCTGGGCACGCTGAAGGGGCGCCGCTTCGCCGGGGCCAGCGGCCGGCGCTGGCTGTACCAGCTGCCCTGGTACGTGATGATCGGCCCGCCGGGGTCGGGCAAGACCACCGCGATCGTCAATTCCGGGCTCAGCTTCCCGCTGGCGGACAAGTTCGGCCGCAAGGCGGTCGGCGGGGTCGGCGGCACGCGCAACTGCGACTGGTGGTTCACCGACGACGCCGTGCTGATCGACACCGCCGGCCGCTACATGACCCAGGACAGCGACGCCGAGCAGGACAAGGCCGCCTGGCTGGGTTTCCTTCGGTTGCTCAAGCGTAATCGGCGGCGCCAGCCCCTGAACGGCGTGCTGGTGGCGATCGGGATCAGCGAGCTGACCTCGACCTCCGAGGAGGCGCGGCTCGACCACGCCGCCCGCATCCGCCAGCGCGTGCTCGAGCTGTACAAGGAGCTCGGCCTGCGGCTGCCGGTCTATGTGATGCTGACCAAGAGCGACCTGCTGGCCGGCTTCGTCGAGTTCTTCGACGATCTCGGCCGCGAGGGGCGGGAATCGGTCTGGGGCTTCACCTTCGCGCATGAGCCGGAGCGTGAGGGCGGCTCGATCGAGGCCTATGAGGCGGAATACGACGCGCTGGTCGGCCGCCTGGGCGAGCGCTTGCTGGAGCGGATGCAGCAGGAGAGCGATATCCAGCGCCGGGCCCTGGTGTTCGGCTTCCCGCAGCAGGTCGCCAGCCTGAAGCACCTGACCCATCAGTTCATGCAGGAGGCCTTCGCCCCGAATTCGTTCGAGGAGCCGATCATGCTCCGCGGCGTCTATTTCGTCAGCGGCACGCAGGTCGGCACGCCGCTGGACCGCGTGGTCGAGGCGATGGCGCGGACCTTCGACGTCGCCCGGCCGCCGCGCCCGACATTCGGCGGGCAAAAGCGCAGCTATTTCATCAGCCGGCTGCTGCGCGAGGTGGTCTTCGCCGAAGCCGGGCTGGTCAATGCCGACCCCCGCGCCGAGCGGCGCCGGCGGCGGATCCAATACGGCCTCTATGCCGGGATCGCGGCGGTGGTAGCGGCGGCCGGCATCCTGTGGACGGTCAGCTACCAGCGGAATGTCGACCTGATCGAGAGCGTGCAACTGACCGCCAGCAGCTACGCCGCGGAGGCCAACACCCTGAAGCTCGACCGGGTCGACAGCGCCGACCTGCGGCCGATCGTGCCGTTGCTGCAGAAGCTGCGTGAGATCCCGACCGGCTATGCGTCAGGCGATGCCGCGCCCGACCGCCTCGCCGGCTTCGGCCTGGACCAGAGCGACAAGCTCGGGGTGCAGACGCGGGCAGCCTATCGCCACGCTCTCAACACCCTGCTGCTGCCGCGGCTGGTCCTGCGGCTGGAGACGGTGCTGGCGGAGCGGCAGGACGACCCGGCATTCCTCTACGAGGCGCTGAAGGTCTATCTGATCCTGGGCCAGCAAGGGCCGATGCAGCGCGACGTGGTCAGCAACTGGATGGCGCTCGACTGGGGTGTGCAGTTTCCGGGCGACGCCGATGCCGGGCTGCGCCGCGCGCTGGCCGGCCATCTCGACGCCATGCTGGAAGGCCCGCTGTCGAATATCGGGCTGAACGGCGACCTGATCGAGAAGAGCCGCGCCAAGCTGCAGGGCATCTCGCTCGCCCGCCGGGTGCTCGATGCCGTCGTGGCCAGCCCGGAGGCGGGACGGGAGCCGAGCTGGCGCCTGGCCGACCATGCCGGGCCGGTGGCCGAGGGCGTGCTGACCCGCCGGTCGGGGCAGCCGCTCAGCGCCGGTATCCCCGGCATCTACACCAGCGCCGGCTTCTACGACGCCTTCCTGCCGCTGCTGCCGCAGGTGGCCGACGCCGTCGCCGCCGATGGCTGGGTGCTGGACCCGCAGGCGGCCGCGGCCCCGGCCGGCAGCGACGCCGGCCTGAAGCTGCAGCGCGAGGCGTCGGCGCTCTACGCCCAGGAATTCGCACTGCGCTGGGACCAGCTGATCGGCGACATCGCCATCCGACCGATGCGGACGGTCGACGATTCGCTGCGCACCCTGAACACGCTGGCCGCGCCGACCTCGCCGATCCGCCTGCTGCTGGTCGCGGCGGCGCAGGAGACCAAGCTGGAGCGGCCGCCGGCGCCCGCGGACGCGCCGCCGGCCGGCGACGGCGCCGCCCCGCCGGGCAAGGTGCCGCCGAGCAAGCTCGAGGCGCTGTTCCGGTCGCAGTCGGCAGTGGACACGCCCGAGGGGATCGCCCGGCGCTACCTGAACGATCACTTCCAGTCGCTGCACCAGCTGGTCGATGTGCCGCCGAACAGCCAGGCCGACGCCCAGGCGCCGATCGACAGCGCCATCCGCGACCTCGGCGGCCTGTACCGCTCGCTCAGCGAGATGCAGGGGCTGGGCGGCGGCTCGCTGCAGAAGGGCGACCAGGCGGCCGTCGCGATCCGCCAGATCGAGGCCGGGGCGTCCAGCCTGCCCGAGCCGATCCGGCAATGGATCCTCGGCGTCAGCCGCACCAGCTCGGACCTGTCGATCACCGGCGCCAAGCGCCAGCTGACCAGCGTCTGGAGCAGCGGCCCCGGCGCCCTGTGCCAGCAAGCGACCGAAGGGCGGTATCCCTTCAGCCCCGGCTCCGGCCAGGATGTCCCCCTCAGCGACTTCGCCCGGTTGTTCGGCCGCAACGGCGCGATCGACGGCTTCTTCACGGCGAACCTGGCCCCCTTCGTCGACATGTCCGAAGGGACGTGGAAGGTGCGGCCGGCGGGCAATGTCGATTTCCGGCTCGACCGCGGCACCCTGGCCCAGTTCCAGCGGGCGGCGGCGATCCGCGACAGCATGTTCCAGGATGCCGGTGCGCAGCCCTCGGTCGGCTTCGTGCTGACGGTTGCGGAGACCGATCCGTCCACCGACACGGTGGTGGTCGACATCGACGGCCAGCGGCTGGAAAGCCGGCGGGGCCAGTCCGGGGCGATGCATTTCCGCTGGCCGGCGACCGGCGGTGTCGGCGGAGCCTCGGTCACCTTCACCGGCGATCAGGACGCGACCCTGTCCCGGGCCGGCGCCTGGGGCCTGTTCCGGCTGCTGGACCAGGCGGATTCGCAGCGCCTCGGCGGCTCCGACCGGCTGCAGCTGCGGCTGGCGGCCGGCACCCATTGGGCGACCTTCATCCTCCAGGCCGACAGCGTGATGAACCCGCTGTCCGGCAAGCTGCTGGCGCAGTTCCGATGCCCGCAGGATCTGTGAGCGCCCGGGCGGTGGCAGGGCCGGCCGCAGACCGGCCCTGCGGCTTCTACGGCAAGCTGCCGGCCCGTGCCGATTTCATCGGCGCCGGGCTGCGGCCCGAGACCGTCGGCCGCTGGGACGCCTGGCTGCAGCAGTCGCTGGCCGCCGGCGAGGCCGCGATCGGCGCCGACTGGGCCGAGCTGTTCTTCGTCGCGCCGCTGTGGCGTTTCATCCTGCCCGCCGGCGCCTGCGGCCGGTTCACGCTGATCGGCGTGCTGATGCCCAGCGTCGACGCGGTCGGGCGCTGCTTCCCGCTGATGCTGGGGCAGGAGATCGAGCGGCCGGTCGATCCGATCGGGCTGATGGCGGGCAGCGGCCCCTGGTTCGCCGCCGCCGAGGCCCTGGCGCTCGACGCCCTGGGCGAGGGTTTCGACCTCGCCGAACTCGGCCGCGACCTGCCGCCCTGGTCGGTCGTCCACAGCGCGGCAGTCCCTCAGTCCCCGCCCCGGGAGAACGGGTCCGGCACCTGGGTCGAGCTGCCGATCGCCTCGGCGGCACCGGCTGCGGTCGCGGCACTGGCCGGGCGCGGGGCCATGTGGTGGACCACCGGCGCCCGGCATGTGCCGCCGGGCGTGGCGGTCAGCGCCGGACTGGTCGCGCCGGATGGCTTTGCGGCCCTGGTCGACGGCCGCTGGGCACGGCACGGCTGGTCGGTCAGGCCGCCGGCCGGCGGCGAAGCCAAATCCGCCGAATGGGACCGGGACCTGTGAGGATCGGCAAAACCCATCCCGCATCCGAGTTCTTCAACCGTTTTGTTCAAGAGAGGTGAATCATGGCGACGTTTGTGCACAACAAGGCCCGGGCCAAGAAGTCTCGGGACTGGATCGAAGAGACGAGCAGGAACAACGCCGAGTGCTGCATCGCTCTGGCCTTTATCGGGAAGGCCGATCAGCCGGTAGCGCTCGTCATGCCGGCGGGCCTTAACGGACTGTCGAACAAGCTGAAGAACATGAACTATGAGGGGAAGCCCGATAAGATCGACGTCAAGAAGGACAAGGATTTCAAGCTTGTGGCGCTCGGATTGGTCAGGCTGGACCAGGAGGGCGTTCTCAATGTGAGGCTCAAGAAGGGCAGCGCGAAGTCCCTGGGCAAGGGTCTCAAGGAGTATTTCAAGGACGGCTTCGGCATACCGGTTCCCTACAACTCGATCGCTCCGGAGGTCGCTCTTCCGGAGGATCAGGAGAACCTGTTCGCTCAGACCGAGGCGGAAAACCAGCAGAAGTTCTCGTCCGAGGAGGCCGATGTCGATCCGCATGCGACCGTGGCCGAACAGCCCGGCCCGGCGGGCGGCCAGGACGCGGATTCGGACTCGGAAGGCTCACCGATCCTGACGCCCGAGGCCGGCGTGGCCAGGGATGACAACCTCCCCGAGGAAGATGGGACGGAGGGCGTGGAGGAGTCGGACAGCGAGGACGAGGAGGATGACGGCGACAAGCCCCTCTCGGACGAGTTGAAGACGGGCATCGCCACCGCGTCTGCGACCATTGCCGGCCACGCGCTGAGCTTGAGCCGGCAGATCGGCGTCGAGCGGAAGGCCGAGCTGGGCCCGCTGACCGACAAGATCACGGCCTGGCTCGAGGACATGCTGGCCGGCCTGTCGCCGGAAGAGCGGGAGATGCGGCTGCACAACCTCACCAGCCGGCTGCTGCTGATGCTGGCCTATCCCGAGAACCTGCGGAACCTGCAGTATGTGAAGACGACCCCGCCGGCCGACGACGGCGAGCAGGACAAGCCGGCCCGCGAGAAGGTCCTGGTGAACGGGATCGATCTCGACAGCGTTTCCACCGACGACGTCAACCCGGAGGAGGTAACGGAAAGCCTGTTCAAGCTGGCCAAGGCGCGGGCCCAGGAGCGCCTTCTGCCCTACCCGCTGAACCAGGCGAGCCCCGACCGAATCGCAGGCATGGTGGCATCGGGATGGCCCAAGCAGGACGGCGACGCGGAGGGCAAGCGCAAGGCCGTGCAGCGCCTGGTCGCCGTCGTGCAGCAGATGTTCGCGAAGGACGACCAACTCATCGGCCTGCTCGGCTTCAAGAAAGCGGATACGGCCGACGGGGACAACCTCGTCGCCAGCCTGGTCGAAAGCATCAAGGAGATGTGGGAGGCGCACCGCAACGCAGCGATCCAGCAGAAGGACGAGGTGAAGCGCAGGGTCAACCAGATCGTCAAGGTGGAAGACCTCGGCGGCACCTGGCGGCATGTCGACGATATCTTCACGCGGATCGACGGCAAGATCTCCGACCAGCTCGCCGCTATCGTCGAGCAGGAAGGCGACGACAGGTCGAAGGCGATCCAGATCGTCGAGGGTACGGTCCAGGCGAATCTCAGCTATCTGGAGGGCAACACCATTATTGGCCTGCTCGACAATCCCCCCTTCGACGTCGGCCAGGGGGCCGTCGGCGAGACGCTGCGGGAGGGGCTCGACAGTGTCAGCAAGGGTCTCAAGCGCATCGAAACCACGGCTGTCGCGGCCGCGGCGTAGATGCTCGCCGGGCCGGCCTCCGCACGCGGAGGACGGCCCGGGATCGATCGGGCGAAGTAGCGGAAGGTGCCTGATACCGACTGCCCAGGAAAAGATCGTCATTGCGAGCGCAGCGAAGCAATCCAGGGCCGCTTGGCGGAGCCCTGGATTGCTTCGTCGGCTTCACCTCCTCGCAATGACGATTCTTCTGGGGAGAAGTCTGATGTGAACTCGCTGGTCAGGCGTCCGCGAGATGCGCCAGCACGACCAGGGTGACGTTGTCGGGGGCACCGCGCGCCAGCGCCAGCTCCAGCAGCGCCGCGGATGCCTGCTCGCAGGGCAGGGTGGCCAGCCGGTCGGCGATTTCGGCATCGGCGACAACATTGCTCAGGCCGTCGCTGCACAGCAGGTAGATATCGYCGGGCCGGCTGTCGCCCTGCACCATGTCGAGCTCGAGCGGTCCCGCGGCGCCGACCGCGCGGGTGATCACATTGGCGCCGGGATGGCGGCGCCCCTCCTCAGCGGTCAGGCTGCCGCTGTCGATCAGGCGCTGGACATAGGAATGATCGCGGGTGAGCTGCCGCAGCACCCCGTCGCGCAGCCGGTACAGCCGGCTGTCCCCCGCCCACAGGCAAGTGAAGCGGCCGTCCTGGACGGCCAGGACGACCACCGTCGCGCCGATCACCGCGCCGTCGCCGAGGCCGGCGGCCTCGGCCAGCAGCGCCTGGTGGGCCGCGGCGATTCGCGTGCGGATCTCCTCGACGGAGGTGCTGGGATCGCCCTGTGCCAGGGCGTCCATGACCGTGCGGCTGGCGTGGTCGCCGCGCAGATGGCCGCCCATGCCGTCGGCGACGGCCCAGAGACCCTGCTCGGGCCGCAGGAGGAACGCATCCTCATTGTGCCGGCGGACGGCTCCGGCATCGGTCTTCGCCGCCCAGTCGTATCGATGCTCGATCATGCGGCTACCGGGCCGGAGGGGCCTTGCTGTCTCTCCGCAACCGTTCCTCCCGTTCCGCCTGTGTGCGCGCCATGGGTTCATCCTAGGCGGCCCCGGGGCGGAATCTCTTCATACGAAAGTGGTATGGTGCTATGTCTCCGGGCGGGGTGGCGCTTCCGGCAGATGAGGCAGTATTTCCAATGCTTTTGCCGCTCACCGCCATGTTCAATCGTGTGGAGACAGATCTGGGCGAACTCGCGGGCGAGGTTACGCGGTGAAACGTATTCTCGTGGTCGATGACGATCCGGCGATGCGCGACGTGATCTGTGAATATCTCGAACGCCATGATTTCGAGGTCCGGCCGGCCGCCTCGGGTGCGGCAATGACGCGGATCCTGGCGACGGAGGAGATCGACCTGGTCATCCTCGACCTGAAGCTGGGGCAGGAGGACGGGATGGATCTGATGCGCGGCCTGCGCACCAGCTCGGACGCGCCCGTGATCCTGATCACCGGCCACCGGCTGGAGGAGATGGATCGGGTCATCGGGCTCGAGCTCGGCGCCGACGACTACCTGACCAAGCCCCTGGCCCTGCGCGAGCTGGTGGCGCGGGTCCGCACCGTCCTCCGGCGCCTCGAATCGGCAGGGGAACGGGCGCGCCGGCGCGAGAGCCGGGCCCGCTACCGCTTCGAGGGGTGGGAGCTCGACATCGCCCGGCGGCGCCTGACCTCCCCGGCGGGCGCCGAGGTCAGCCTCACCTCCGGCGAGTTCAACCTGCTGACCGCCTTCGTCCGGTCGCCGCAGCGGGTGATGACCCGGGAGCAACTGCTGGTCACCAGCCGGGTGCACGACGCCGAGGTGTTCGACCGCAGCGTCGACGTGCTGGTCCTGCGCCTGCGCCGCAAGCTCGAGGCCAATCCCAGCGACCCGGCCCTGATCCGGACCGAGCGCGGCATCGGTTACGTCTTCGCCCCCGTCGTGGAGTCGCTGTGATGAGAGCCTCGCGGGGATTGGTGTGGGGCGTTGCGGCCGGCTTGGCGGTGCTGGTGTTCGGCGTGGCGCTGGGGCAGGGCGTCGACCCAGTCCGGGACGAGCCGATCTCGCCGATCGAGCCGGACCGGACCCTGGACCCCGCCAAGGTGACGCTCGGCAAAGCGCTGTTCTCGGATGTCCGGCTGTCCGGCGGCGATGTCCGCTCCTGCACCTCCTGTCACGAATTCAATCGCGGCGGGGCCGATGGCCTCTCCCATTCGCAAGGCGCCAATGGCGAGCTGGAGCCCTTCAACACGCCGACGATCTTCAATGTCGCCGGCGATTTCCGCCTTAACTGGCGCGGCAACCACCGGATTCTGGAGGTCCATAACGAGGTGGTGCTGCTGGAGCCTCGGCTGATGAATGCGCGCTGGCCCGACGTGCTAGCGAAACTGAACAAGGATTCCGGCATCCGCAGCGCCTTCGAATCGGCTTATGGCACCGGGCCGAGCCGCGAAGCCGTGCTCGATGCGCTCGCCACCTTCCAGCGGTCGCTGTCGACGCCCAATGCCCGCTTCGACCGCTACCTGCGCGGCGACGCCACGGCCATCACCGCCGACGAGAAGCGCGGCTACGAGCTGTTCAAGGCCTATGGCTGCATCGCCTGCCACCAGGGCCGGAATGTCGGCGGCAACCTGTTCCAGAAATTCGGCATCTTCTCCGATCCCTTCGCGGGTCGGCAGGATGACGATGTCGCGGACCAGGGCCGCTTCGCCATCACCGGTCGCGAATCGGATCGGCGGGTGTTCCGCGTCCCCAGCCTGCGCAACGTCGCGCTGACCGCGCCCTATTTCCACGACGGCAGCGCCGACACGCTCGACGCGGCCGTCACGATCATGGCCCAGGCCCAGCTCGGCCGCACCATGCCGCAGGAAGACCGCGACCTGATCATCGCCTTCCTGGGCACGCTGACCGGCGAATACGAAGGCAGGCCGCTGTCGCAGATCACCGCCGCCGAAGCCCGATGAGAACGCTGGGCGCCGCCCTTCTGGCCCTGCTGCTGGCACTGACCTATCTGCTGGTTCACGGCGCCACGCCCGACGCGGCGCAGCATGAGCGCACCCTGGATGCACTGCGCGCGCTCGACCTCAACAATGCCGCGCTGCAGCGCGACGTGCTGCGGTCCCGCACCGGGCTGCTGCGGACCTATGACCCGCTGGTACAATCCGTCGCGGCGCTGCGGCAGGCGGCGGTCAGCCTGAAGACCGCCGGCGACATTGCCGATGGCGACGCGCGCACCGCCATCGACCAGGATGTGGCGCAGCTGACCGCGGCGGTCGATGACGAGGAAGGGCTGGTCGACGACTTCAAATCCAGCAACGCGCTGCTGCAGAACTCGCTCAGCTTCTTCAATCACACGGCCCGGCAGCTCGATCAGGCGGAGGGCGTGCGGCAGACCGCCCTGGCGTCGGAGATCGGCAGCCTGGCCAGCGCCATGCTGCTGTTCGCGGCCGACCCCAGAAGCGAGATGGCGGCCGAGCTGTCGGCCGCGCTCGACCGGCTGCGCAGCCTGGACGTGCCGGCCGACGCGGCCCCGAACGTCGATGCCCTGGTGATGCACGGGCACCTGATCCTCGCAGCCCTGCCGACCGTGGACAGCCTCGTCGCCCGCTTGCAGGCAGCACCGATCGCGGAGCAGGCGCAGACGATCAAGCAGGCCTATTTTTCCGCCTATGCCCGGGCCGCGACGCGGGCCCTGTATTTCCGCCTCCTGCTCTATGCCGTGGCGGTCGGGCTGGGCGCCTATGTCTGCTACCTGTTCCTGCGGCTGCGGGCCAATGCGCGGGCGCTGGAGAAGCGCCTGGCCCTGGAAAACCTGATCGCCACGATCTCGACCGACTTCATCAACCTGCCCCGGACCAGCCTCGACGACGGCATCGAACAGGGCCTGGCGCGGCTGGCCGGGCACATGCTGTTCGATCGCGCCCATATCTTCGTCTGGGGCTTGGACACGGCGCCCCGCGAATACTCATGGTCGCAGCCCCAGGTGCCGAACACCGCCGAAACCGGCCGGATGCTGCTCGACCTGGCGAATGACTGGCCGATCTCGGCCGGGGCCGATGACGGGACGATCCATGTGCCCTCCGTCGTCGCCCTGCCGGACGGCCCGATCAAGGACCGCCTGGTGCTGCTCGGCCTTCGCTCCTGGCTGTCGATCCCCCTGGGCAAGGCCGGCAACCGCTCCGGCGTGCTGATGTTCGAGGGGGTGACGGCCGAGAAGCGCTGGTCGACGGCCGACGTCGCCCTGCTGCGCACCGCGGCCGAAAGCTTCGCCAACGCGATCGAGCGCGAGCGCGGCGAGGTCCAGCGCGAGGCGCTGCAGATCCAGCTGGCCCAATCCCAGCGGCTGGAATCGCTCGGCGCCCTGGCCGGCGGCATCGCTCACGAGTTCAACAACATCCTCGGCGCGATCCTCGGCTATGGCGAGCTGGCGCTGTCGACGCTGACCCGCAGCGGCTCGACCCAGCAATATGTGAAACAGATCATGACCGCGGGCACGCGGGCGCAGTCGGTGATCGACCAGATCCTGGCCTTCAGCCGCCGCCGCGAGCGCCGCTATCGTGCGATCCACCCGGAGCCCGTGGTCGCCGAGGCGCTGGAGCTACTGCGCGCTTCCCTGCCGCCGTCGGTCGCGCTGCACCGGCGGTTCGAGGCCAGGGATGCGGCGATCCTCGGGGACGTCACCGAGCTGCAGCAGATCGTCATGAATCTGTGCACCAACGCGTCGCATGCCATGAACGGGCAGGGCCGGATCGAGATCGGCCTCGACCTGGCCCGCTTCCCGTCGGATACGGTGCTGTCGCATGGCCCCCTGGGGGCCGGCGACTATGTGCGCCTCAGCGTCGCCGATTCCGGTCACGGCATCGACGCCGGCGTGATGAAGCGGATCTTCGAGCCCTTCTTCACCACCAAGGCGGTGGGCAGCGGCACCGGCCTCGGCCTGCCGACGGTCTACGGCATCGTCACCGGGCAGGGCGGCGCCATGAATGTGGAGAGCCGGCCCGGCGCCGGCAGCACCTTCGAGGCCTATCTGCCGCTGACCGAAGAACCGGTGGTGAATGAGGATGAGATCGCCGACGCTTCGGGCCTGTGGGGGCGCGGCGAGACCATCCTGGTGGTCGATGACGAGACGCCGCTGGTGCTGTTGCTGGAGGAGATGCTGGCCGCCCTGCGCTACGAGCCGGTCGGCTTCGACAGCAGCGCCGCCGCCCTGGCCGCCTTCCGCGCCGATCCCGACCGCTTCGACCTGATCCTGACCGATGCGCTGATGCCGGAGGTGCCGGGGATCGAGCTGGCCGCCGAGGCGCATCGCCTCCGTCCCGGCCTGCCGATCCTGATGATGACCGGCCATTTCGGCGGTCTCGATTCCACCGAGATCGAGGCCGCCGGGGTCCTCAAGGTCCTCCGCAAGCCGCTGCGGTCGCGGCTGCTGGCGGAAAGCCTGTCCTCCTGCCTGGCGCCCGCGGATAGCGAGCGCGTCTGAGGCGGCCGGCCCGGTCGTTCCGGACCGGCATGATCCACGGAGAGGATCAGGACGCCTCGGCCAGCTGCTGGTTGCCCTGCACCGCCGCCAGGGCCGCCGCCGCGATCTCGCCGCGCAGCCAGCTGTGGTCCGGGTCGCGATGGCGCCGCTCGTGCCAGATCAGCGCCACCTCATAGGGCGGCAGCTCCAGCGGCGGCTCGACCACCGCCAGCGGCATCATGGCGGCGATGCGGGTGGCGACGCGGTGCGGCACCGTCAGCACCAGGTCAGTCTCGGCGATCATCGCCGGCGCCGTCAGCATGTTGGGCACCAGCATCGGGTCGCGATCCGGCAGGTCCAGCTTGGCCAGGCCGTCATAGACCTGGCCGAAGCCGTCCTCGGAGCCCGAGGCGATGACGGCGTGGCGCAGGGTCGAGAAGCTCTCGATCGTCCACTCCTGCGCCAGGGCCGGATGGTCCTGCCGCAGCAGGCAGGCGAAGCGGTCGGAGTACAGACTGCGCCGGAAATAGCCGGGCGGGGTGTCGCCGATCTGCCCGACGGCGAGGTCGATCTCACCTTGCTCGAGCCGCCGCAGCGCGCCGGCCAGCAACGGATCGGTGACGACGTCGAGCAGGGGCGCGCGCTCGCGCAGCCGCGGCAGCAGGCGCGGCAGCAGCACCAGCGCCTGGTGGTCGGGCATCGCCATCGTCGCCCTCGACCGCCACTCCCCAGGGGCGAAGCTGCGGCTGGTCACCATCTCACGGATCGAGTCCAGCACCGACGGCAGCAGCACGGCCAGGCGTTCGCCGCGCGGCGTCGGCGCCAGGCCGGTCGAGGTGCGGACCAGGATCTCGTCGTTGAACATGCCGCGCAGCCTGGCCAGCGCCCGGCTCATCGCCGGCTGGCTCTGGCCGACATGCTGGGCGGCATGGGTGACGTTGCGGAACTGCAGCAGCGCTTCCAGCGCCACCAGCAGGTTCAGGTCGACCGAGGCCAGATTCGGCATTGGCCGCTGCGGTGCGGCCTGGCGGCCGCCGACGATCAGGGCCGGCTGCGGCCGCTCCATCGAGGTCTTCCGGGTGAAAGCGAGTTCGGACATGATTCTCCCCTCTCGCAGGAGAGGCCCGTGGGGACGGGCGCTCCTGTGACGGAAACGACGGGTCGTGGTGATGCCTGCCCGGCAATGGCCGCCGGTCGGCTCGTGCTGATGTCGCCGGACCGGGAGGGCCCCCGATCCGGGCCGGTGGGAACCACCGGCTGCAGGAGCCAAGTGTCGTCAGCCGCGTTAATTGCGGATTTCAGAACCGGCCGAAATCGTTACAGATGAAATCCGGCGCCCTCGGTTGTTCCCGGGGGAACCAAATGCGCCGCGAAATGGCGGCGCCGAGGCTTAAGCTGCCCTCGCCGGGCCCGGCTTGTGAACATCCGTCAGGCGCATGACGGCATCCGGCATCAGCTCCGGTTCCGCCAGATGCGTCGCCGGCGCACCATCCCGTCATGGCCCTGGGCGCTGAACCACCCGCCCTGGAAATGGTCGGTCACCTGCGGCAGGTCCGACGGCTTGACCTGGAAGGCCTCGGGAGCGGCGAAGTCGACGGTGCGGTCCTGCGGCCGGTAGCCCAGCGCGGTGGCCACCGAATTGTCCCACCAGGCCGCGTCATTGGCCGAGGCGCCGTAGACGGTGGTGCAGTCGATGTCGGGATGCTCCAGCCCGATCAGCACCAGCTGGGCCAGGTCGCGCGGGCTGATCCAGACAGCCAGGCCGCGGGCGTCGAACGGCCGCTCGCCGGCATTGCCGATGCGGATCGCCAGAGTGCGGATGCCGGCCTTCTCGAAATAGACGCCCGCCTCCAGCTCGCCCCAGCATTTGCTGAGGCCATAGAGGCCGTCCGGCCGCATCTGGTCCTCGACCCCGACACGGGCATCGCGCGGGTAGAAGCCGGTCACATGGTTGCTCGACGCCTGCACCACGCGGTTGATGCCAGTACGGACCGCCGCCTCATAGACATTGTGGGTGCCGAGCACGTTAACCCGCAGGATGTCCTCTGCCGCGCGCTCATTCGGATAGCCGGCGAAATGGACGATGGCGTCGGCTCCCCCCACCGCCGCGGTCAGCGTCGCCAGGTCGGTGATGTCGGCCGGCACCCAGCTCTCATGCTCCGCCAGCGGGCCGGGATCGGCGATGTCGAGGATGCGCACCGCGCCGATCCGGCCGGCCAGCGCGCGGCGCAGCACACGGCCGACATTGCCGGCGCCGCCGGTCAGCACGATCGACTTGGCGGACGCAATGCTTTCGGCGCCGGCGGCGCTGCCGCCGGGCGGAACGGGTGAGGTCACGATTCAGACTCCTTCGAACATCCGCTGCCGGGCATTGAGGACATGCCGGCGCATGGCTTCCGTCGCGGCCCCGGCGTCGCGCCGGCGGATCGCGTCGACGATCGCGACATGCTCGTCCTGCACCGCCCGGATCCGCTCCGGCGTCCGCATCCGGCTCAGGTGCCGGGTGATGTTCATGCCGACGGCGATATGCGAGGCCAGCGAGGACTGCACGGCGATGTGATAGGGGTTGCGCGTCGCCCGGGCGATCGCCTCGTGGAAGCGCCGGTCCTCGTCGGCCCCGAGCTCGCCATTGCCGAGGCAGGCTTCCAGGGCCTCGAGCGCATCCTCGATCTCGCGGAGGTCCCCCGCCTCCCAGCGCTCGGCGGCCAGCGCTGAGGCAACGCCCTCGAGCCCGGCGCGAAACTCGAAGCAGCGCTGCACATCGGCGAGTGAGCGGACCTGGGCGAAGCGCAGCACCTCGAGATCCGGCTGCCGCCGGACGTAGGAGCCGGACCCCTGGCGCGAGACCACCAGCCCGTCCTGCCGCAGCCGCCCCAGCGCCTCGCGCACCACCGGCCGCGACGCGCCGAACCGTGCCGACAGCTCCGATTCCGACGGCAGCCGGCTGTTCACGGCGAAGTCGCCATGGGCGATCAGGGACACGATGCCGTCATAGACCACCTCGCTCAGCCGGGCCGGCGGTCCGCCGTCCCGCGGCAATAGGCCGGCATCGCCGTCCGTGCCACTCATCCCCGCCATCCCCCGCCGGCAAGTTGTCAAGATTGATCACAGCCGTGATCCGCTTGGCTTTCATGCCGAATTGGTCCGCCAGCCCTGAGCTTTCCGCTGTTTGCGCTGTAGCAAGCATGGGCGACAGAAAACGTCGGGAACATGGCCATTGCGGTTGTGATTTGTCAATATTTGTAATATGACCGGAGCGGCAAAGGAAGCGGGTCGGCACGCATGGCGAAGCTGGATCCGACGCAGCACACAGGGGAGGGTCCCGGATGGACGACAAGCTCAGCGCCTCGCCGCACGTGTTCGCCCGACGCATGGTCCTGAAGGGGCTCGCCGGGGTGGCGGCGCTGCCGCTGGCCGTGCGCCTCGCCCATGCGCAGTCCGCCAAGGGGGAAGCCCCGGACCTGGCGCAGCTGGCGAAGGACGGCAAGCTGCCGCCGCTGGCCGAGCGCCTGCCGGCCAACCCGCTGGTGGTGCAGCCGCTGACCAAGGTCGGCACCTATGGCGGAACGCTGCACCGCGGCCTGCGCGGGTCGGCCGACCACAACGGCATCCTGCGCGTGGTCGGCAACCAGGGCCTGGTGCGCTGGGACCTCGGCTTCACCAAGGCCCTGCCCAACGTGGCGGAAAGCTGGGACGTCAACCCCGACGGCACCGAGTTCGTGTTCCACCTGCGCAAGGGCATGAAATGGTCGGACGGCCATCCCTTCACCGCGGACGACATCGTCTTCTCGATCGAGGATTGCGCCAAGAACAGTGAGCTCTACGGCTCGGTCCCGTCGCAGCTGACCATCGCCGGCAAGCCGGTGGTCGTCAGCAAGGTCGACGATGCGACGGTGAAATTCACCTTCGCCGCGCCCTATGCCACCTATCTGGAGACGCTGGCGACCCCGCTGGGCCAGCACCCGACGCTGTTCGCCAAGCACTACGCCAGCCAGTTCCATCCCAAGTACAACGACAAGCTCGACGATCAGGTGAAGCAGGCCAACCTGCAGAAATGGACCGACCTGTTCCGGGCCAAGAACGGCGATATCGAGATCCCGCAGCGCTGGGCCAATCCGGAGAAGCCGACGCTCGACCCCTGGGTCGTCGTCGAGCCCTATGTCGGCGGCACCACCCGCGTGGTGATGAAGCGCAACCCGTATTTCTGGCAGGTCGACACCGAGGGCAACCAGCTGCCCTATATCGACGAGCTGTACTTCGGCATCTCGCAGGATGTCGAATCGCTGCTGCTGGACGCCATCTCCGGCAAGCTCGACATCCAGGAGCGGCACGTCAACCTGCTGCAGAACAAGCCGACCCTGTCGCAGAACCGCGAGAAGGGCGGCTACCGCCTGATCGAGCTGGAGCCCTCGGCGGCGCAGCAGTGCCAGATCTATCTGAACATCTGCCACAAGGACCCGAAGCTGAAGGCCTTCTTCGGCAAGAAGGAGGTCCGCCAGGCGCTGTCGCTGGGCATCGACCGGGGCGAGATCATCGAGCTGGTCTATTTCGGCCAGTCCGAGCCGTACCAGGCCGGGCCGCGGCCGAGCCATCCCTGGTACCACGAGACGCTGGCCCGGCAGTTCACCGAGCTCGACGCCGACAAGGCCGGCGCGATGCTGGACCAGGCCGGCTATGACAAGAAAGACGGCAACGGCTTCCGCCTGCATCCCGACGGCAGCAAGATCTTCTTCGCCATCGACGTGATCCCGACCCTCTATGCCGACCTGGTCGATGTGCTCGAGCTGGTGAAGCGGCACTGGGCGGCGATCGGCATCGACATCAAGGTCAACACCATCGAGCGTGCGCTGTACTACACCCGCGGCGACAGCAACGACCACGACGCCCAGGTCTGGCCGGGCCCGGGCGGGCTGGACCCGATGTTCGACCCGCGCGACTTCTTCGCCCAGCATCCGCAGGGTTCGCGCTACGCCATTCCCTGGACCCAGTGGTACGTCTCGAACGGCCAGTCGGGCGAGGAGCCGCCGGAGAGCCAGAAGCAGCGCATGAAGCTGTTCGACCAGGCGCGCAGCACCGCCGATCTCGACAAGCGCGGGGCGATCATGAAGCAGCTGTTCGACCTGACCGCCGAGGCGTTCGAGACGGTCGGCATCTGCCTCGCCGTCAACTCCTTCGGCGTGGTGAAGAACAATCTCGTCAACGTGCCGGAGAAGGAGCCGGATTCCTGGACCTGGCCGAATCCCGCCCCGGCCATGCCGCAGCAATTCTTCTTCACCAGTTGAGGGTGTGCTCGCGGACCGAAGTAACGATGAACCAATCCTGAACTGTCATTGCCGGGCTTGACCCGGCAATCCAGGACGCCTCGACAGCCTCTGGATCCTCGGGTCAAGCCCGAGGATGACACGTCGGAAAAGTACTCTCGTTTGCAGCATCCATTCGCAAGAGACTGCTGACGGCTTTCCTCCGCCGCTCAGCGACCGTTCCGAGGAGAGTCCCGGATGCTCCGCTTCATCGCCAAGCGCCTGCTGTGGATGGTGCCCGCGCTCTTCGCGGTCAGCTTCCTGGCCTTCGTCCTGATCCAGCTGCCGCCCGGCGACTTCGTGACCAGCTATGTCGCGACGCTGGCCGCCTCGAACGAGATCGTCGACCAGAACGCCGCGGCGGCGCTGCGCGAGCGCTTCGGCCTGAACGACCCGATGCTGCTGCAATACGCCAAGTGGATCGGCGGCATCATCACCCGGGGCGATTTCGGCCTGTCCTTCGAATGGCAGCAGCCGGTCAGCGACCTGATCTGGGAACGCATGGCGCTGACCCTGGTGCTGACCCTGGCGACCCTGATCGCGACCTGGGCGATCGCGCTGCCGATCGGGGTCTATTCCGCGGTGCGCAAATACTCGATCGGCGACTACATCGTCACCACCATCAGCTTCGCCGGGCTCGCCATCCCGTCCTTCCTGCTGGCGCTGGTGCTGATGTATGTCGCCGCCATCGAGTTCGGGCAGGACGTCAGCGGCCTGTTCTCGCCGGCCTATGAGAAGGCGCCCTGGAGCATCGCCAAGACGTGGGACCTGCTGCAGCATCTGTGGATCCCGGTGCTGATCCTGGCGGTCTCCGGCACCGCCAGCCTGATCCGGGTGATGCGGGCGAACATGCTGGACGAGATCCACAAGCCCTATGTCACCACCGCCCGAGCCAAGGGCCTGTCGGAGTTCCGGCTGCTGCTGAAGTATCCGGTGCGGGTGGCGCTCAACCCGTTCATCTCCACCCTCGCCTGGCTGCTGCCGAACCTGGTCTCGGGCTCGATCGTGGTGGCGATCGTGCTGAACCTGCCGACGGCGGCGCCGCTGCTGCTGCAGTCGCTGATGGCGCAGGACATGTATCTCGCCGGCGCCTTCGTGCTCCTGATCTGCGCGCTGACGCTGGTCGGGTCGCTGATCAGCGACATCCTGCTGGCGCTGGTCGATCCGCGCATCCGCCTCGAATAGGGGGCCTCCATGACCGACCTCGCGACCGTCGCGCCCGCCGGCCAGCTCGCCGTCGCCTCCCAATGGCAGCTGATCTGGTGGGCCTTCCGCCGCCACCGGCTGGCCATGGCCTCGCTGGTGATCGTCATCATCCTCTACGTGATCGCCGCGGTGCCCGGCTTCTTCGCGATCAACGACCCGAGCCAGCAGAACGCCCGCGCCGCCTTCCACCCGCCGCAGGCGATCCATCTGTTCGACCGGGGCGAGGATGGCGGCCTGCAGGTCGGCCTCTACCTCCACCCGCACAAGCTGACCCGCGACCCGGAGACGCTCGCCGCCGTCTATAAGGAGGACTCGACCCGGAAGGTCGCGATCTCGGTGTTCGGCCGCGGCTACGAATATTCAGTGCTCGGCCTGTTCACCACCGACATCCACCTCCTGGCCTCGGCCGACCCGAAGCAGCCGCTGTTCCTGTTCGGCACCGACCGGCTGGGCCGCTGCGTCTGGAGCCGGATCATGCAGGGCGCCCAGATCTCGCTGTCGGTCGGCCTGGTCGGCGTGTTCCTGTCGCTCGCCATCGGCCTCGTCCTCGGCGGCATCTCGGGCTATTACGGCGGCAAGCCGGATTTCGTGATCCAGCGGGTGATCGAATTCGTCCTGGCCCTGCCCACCATCCCGATCTGGCTGGCCATGGCCGCCGCCCTGCCGCAGGACTGGCCGGCGATCACCCAGTATTTCATGATCACGGTGATCCTCTCCCTGACCGGCTGGGCCCAGCTGGCCCGCGTCGTGCGGGGCCGCTTCCTGTCGCTGCGGACCGAGGAGTTCGTCACCGCCGCCCGGCTCGACGGCTGCGGCGAGGGGCGGATCATCTTCCGGCACATGATGCCGAGCTTCCTCAGCCACATCATCGCCTCGGTGACGCTGGCGATTCCGGCGATGATCCTGGCCGAGACGGCGCTGTCCTTCCTCGGCCTCGGGCTGCAGCCGCCGACCATCTCCTGGGGCGTGCTGCTGCGCGAGGCGCAGAACATCCGGTCGATCGCGACCGCACCCTGGCTGTTCGCGCCCGGCGCCTTCGTCGTCGTCGCGGTGATGGCGCTCAACCTGCTCGGCGACGGCCTGCGCGACGCGGCCGACCCCTACAACAAGTGACGGCGGAGAGCCCGATGACGAACCCTCCCGCCGCCCCGGTGCCATTCCCCGGCCGTCCGAAGCCGGTCCTGGCGGTGCGCGACCTGGTGACCCATTTCCCGACCCGCGCCGGGCTGGTCAAAGCGGTCGATGGCGTCTCCTTCACGGTCGAGCGCGGCAAGACGCTGTGCGTCGTCGGCGAGAGCGGCTCGGGCAAGAGTGTCACCGCCCGCTCGATCCTGCAGATCGTCGACTCGCCGGGGCGCATCGTGTCCGGCGAGATGGTGCTGAACCGGGCCGACGGCAGCAGCGTCGACCTCGCCAAGCTGCACCCGCGCAGCCGAGCGATCCGCCGGGTGCGTGGCCGCGAGATCGCGATGATCTTCCAGGAGCCGATGTCGTCGCTGTCGCCGATCCACACGGTCGGCGACCAGATCATGGAGGTGCTGCGCCTGCATCTCGGCATGAGCAAGGCCGCAGCCCGGGCGCGGACGATCGAGCTGTTGAAGCAGGTCGAGATCCCACGGCCGGAGCGGGCGATCGACCGCTATACCTTCGAGTTCTCCGGCGGCATGCGCCAGCGCGCCATGATCGCCATGGCGCTGGCCTGCAACCCGCAGCTGCTGATCGCCGATGAGCCGACGACGGCGCTGGACGTCACCACCCAGGCCGAGATCCTCGACCTGATCAAGCGGCTGCAGGCCGAATTCGGCATGGCGGTGCTGTTCATCACCCATGACATGGGCGTGGTGGCCGAGATCGCCGACGACGTGCTGGTGATGTATCACGGAAGGGTGATGGAGCACGGTCCGGCCGACCGCATCTTCCACGCGCCGGAAGACCCCTACACCAAGATGCTGATCGGCTCGGTCCTCAAGCTCGAGGACAAGGCCGAGATCCGCCTCCGACGCCCCACACTGCCGGCCGACCGCCCGCCGGTGATCGAGGTCGAGGGGCTTCGGATGCAGTTCGGCACCGGCAGCGCCGCCTTCGCCGCCGTCGACGGCGTGTCGCTGCAGGTGAGGGCGGGGGAGACGCTCGGCATCGTCGGCGAATCCGGCTCCGGCAAGACCACGATGGGGCGCTGCCTGCTGCGGGTCTACGACCCGACCGGCGGGTCCATCCGCTACCGCCGCGCCGACGGCGCCGTGGTGGATTTGGCGAAAGCCGACAAGCCGACGCTCCTGGCTTGTCGGCGCGAGATCCGGATGATCTTCCAGGACCCGGTCTCCTCGCTCAACCCGCGCATGACGGTGGCCCAGGTGATCGGTGAGCCGCTGCTGGTCAACGGCATCGCCAGGGGCAAGGATCTGGACGAGCGCGTCGCCGGGCTGATGCGCCAGGTCGGCCTCGAACCCGCCTGGCGCGAGCGCTACCCGCACGCCTTCTCCGGCGGCCAGCGCCAGCGCATCGGCATCGCCCGGGCCATCGCGCTGAACCCCCGCGTCATCGTCGCCGACGAGGCGACCTCGGCGCTCGACGTCTCGCTGCGCTTCCAGGTGCTGGACCTGCTGCTGAAGCTGCAGGACGACCTCGACCTCGCCATCATCTTCATCAGCCACGACATCGGCGTGATCCGCTACATGTGCGACCGAGTCGGCGTGATGTATCGCGGCCGGCTGGTCGAGATCGGCCAGGCCGACGAGGTCTGCGAGGCGCCGGTCCACGACTACACAAAGGCGCTGATCTCCGCCGTACCGCGGCCCGATCCGCGCCGCCGGGGCATTCACAACCGCACCCGCTACATCGAACCCTCCGAGCGGAGCGTCGCGCTATGAAGATCACCGACATCCGGACCTTCCTGATGCAGGCCGGCCCGCCGGACCCCGACAAATGGGCGACGGACGGCCGGACCAACCATGCGGCGATCGCGGAGGGCAAGCTCGGCGGCTTCCGCAACTGGCTGTTCGTCAAGGTCTACACCGATGCCGGCATCGTCGGCATCGGCGAATGCTCCGGCTGGCCGCGGGTGATCGAGACCGCGGTGCAGGACCTGAAGGGCCTCCTGATCGGCGAGGACCCGACGCATATCGAGCGGCTGTGGCAGAAGATGCAGGTCGCGACGATGGGGCACGGCATGCTCGGCACGGTCGGTGCCGGGGCCATGACCGGCATCGACGTCGCGCTGTGGGACATCAAGGGCAAGGCGCTCGGCGTCCCGGTGTGGAACCTGCTCGGCGGCAAGATGCGCGACCGGATCCCGATCTACTCCCACGCCAACACGGCCGAGGCGGCGCTGGCGGTGAAGAGCCACGGCATCCGCACCATCAAATGTGGCGGCGTCGCCGACCCGGTGCGCAAGGTGGCGACGCTGCGCGAGGCGGTGGGCGACGAGGTCGACATCGCCATCGACCTGCACGGCCCGCCCTGGCTGACCCCGGCCGACGCGGCCCGGCTGGCGCGGGCGCTGGAACCCTACGACCTGCTGTGGATCGAGGACCCGATCGCGCCGGACAACCTGGACGGCTACAAGCGCATCCGCGACGCCGCCCATGTGCCGCTGGCGGCGGGCGAGCGCATGGCGACGATCTTCGGCGAGCGCGAGCTGATCGAGCACGATCTGGTCGACGTGATCCAGCCCGACACCGGCCGGGCCGGCGGCCTGACCCAGATGCGGAAGATCGCGGCGATGGCGGAGGCGCACCACATCATGATGGCGCCGCATTCCGGCTCGCTCGGCCCGGTCGCGGAGTACTCGGCGCTGCACCTGCTGGCCGCGATCCCGAACGGGCTGATCCTGGAGCGGCTCGACGCCGACTGGCCGGGCCGGGCCCGGACCGTGGTGCCGCATCCGGTGCAGGAAGGCGGCTCGATCGCCGTGCCCGACGCGCCGGGCCTGGGCTGCGACATCGACGAGGACTTCGTCGCGCGCTTTCCCAGCGAGCGCAACGTCGCCGTGCCCGGCTCCGACCGGTCCTACGCGCCGGGCACCCACCAGGAGCACGTCTATGTCCAGACCCGGCTCCGGCGGGCGCCCTACTTCAACGGGCGCTGAGGCGGCGGCGATCTCGGCGGAAACAGACGCTCAGGGGAGCGGCTGAAGCGCTTGTGCGAAGCCGCCGAGATGGCGGCAGGTGAGGGCGGCGGCCTGCCGCGCGGCCTCCAGGCAGGCGCCCAGGCTGCCGCCCGCCAGATGCGCGTCGATGAAGGCGGCGATGAAGGTGTCGCCCGCGCCGGTGGTGTCGACCACCTCGACCGGGGCCGCATCGGCCTCGACCATCGCCGCGCCGTCCGCGGCGACGCTGCCCCGGGCGCCGCAGGTCACCACCGCGATCCGGGCGCCCTGATCCAGGAACTCCCGGGCCAGCAGTCGGGCGCGGGCCCGGTCCTCGCCGGCCGAGCCGAAGGCGATCGCGAGCCCGTGGGCGCCGGGATTGACGGCAAGGTCCTGCGAGACCGAGACGCCCGCGGCGGCAAGCTCACGTCGCAACGCGCCGCTATCGTCCAGCCAGCCGAGATGGACATGGCGCATGCCGCGCAGCCGCGCCCGGTCGGCTTCCGGCGGCCGGTATCCGGCGCAGGCGCCGAAATCCTCGAAGGCGATGATCCGGTCGCCCGCCGCGTCGATGTCGAGATCGGTCACGGCGGTGCGGCACGGCCGCAGCAGGACCGGGCTGGTGTCGACCTCGCAGGCGGCCAGGCACGCCAGCACCCGGCGGCCGTCCTGGTCTTCGCCGACGGCGCCGAAATACCCGACCCGGCGGCCCAGCCGGCGCAGATGCACGGCCACGTTCACCGCATTGCCGCCGACCGCCGATTGCCGGGCCGGCAGGTATCGGTCGATGCAGTTGTCGCCGACCGTCGCGATCTCGAATCCGCTCATGCCGCTCCTTGATCGTCCCGCTTTGGCGGCATCATGCCCTCAATAGGCGACCCGCTTGTAGTAGCGCCGGGTTGTGAGCGGATGGTCGGTCAGCACCTCGAGATGGGCGCTGACCCGCTCCAGGGCGGCGGCCAGCAGAACGGGTGAGATCAGCGCCCGGACCTCCGGAGACAGGCCCGGCAGCGCGAACCGGGCGGTGTCCAGCACCAGCAGCCTGTCGGTGTATTGCCGGGCGAAGCGCTCGACCCGCTCGGCCAGCGGGCGATGCTCGTCCTCGCCCTTGAGCAGGACGACGCTGACGCCCGGCTCCACCAGCTCCAGCGTGCCGTGGAAGAAGTCCGACGCATGCACCGGCCGGGTCCGGATCCATTGCATCTCTTCCAGGATGCACATGCCGTAATAGAAGGCCTGCGGCCAGGCCGAGCCCGCTGCCGTGACGATGTGATAGGGCGTTGCCGCGAGGGCCCGGGCGAAGGCCTCCGCCTCCGGCTCGAAGTCCCGTTTCAGGCCGACCAGCAGTTCCGGCAAGCGGCCGAGCTCGGCGATGGTCGCGGCTCGGTCGGGGCCTTCGCCGCGATGCTCCAGGATCGACAGGGCCACGAACAGCGACTGCAGGTAGAAGGATTCGCAGGAGGTGTCGTCCTCGGCGAAGTTGACGATCGCATGGTCGGCCTGCTGGGCCAGCGGCGTGCCGCCGTGCCCGACCAGCGCCAGCACCGTCGCCCCGCGTGCCTTGCAGAAGGCCAGCGCCTCGACGCTCTCGGCCGTCGTGCCGGACAGCGAGGGGATGACGACGATCGACTTCGGCCCGAGATGCCTCGATCCGGCCAGCACCAGCTCGGCCGAGGAGTCCGCGAACACCGGGAAGGTGGAGCGGCGCTGCAGCAGCTGCAGGGCCGGCTGCATCAGGATGGCGGCGCCGCCGGTGCCCAGGAAGAACAGGTTCTCAGCCCCGGCCCGGAGGCAGGCCTGGATCGCGGCGTGGATCTGCTCCGCCGTCGCCGTCGCGCCCGACTGGATCCGGATGTATCGCTGCTCATCGAAATTCAGCATCGCAATCGCCTCTCGGCTGGCTGAGGTGGTCGGTCTGTCTGTCGTAACAGCACGCGAGATGTCAGACAACCGGACTCTGCAGAAAACTTGTTGGTCAGGCTTGACGTGTGCCGCGTCTCTCTCGATGTTGTCTGACGGCCGCAGCGCCGGCTGCTGCAGATCGGCTGAGGAGGGCGTTCATGGCCACCGCGCTTCGGGACGAGCGAGCGCTGAGCGTCCGGCTCCGGGACGAGATTACCGCCCTGATCGACCGCGGCCAGCTACAGCCCGGCGACAAGCTGCCGACCGAGGCGGAGCTGACCGAACGCTTCCGGATCTCCCGGCCAGCGCTGCGCGAGGCGCTGAAATTGCTGGAACAGGAAGGGATGGTCTCGGTCGTTCATGGCCGGGGGCGTTTCGTCTCCGCCGCCGCGGCGGTGCGGGTGAAGCGCCCGATCACCTGTTTCGAGAGCGCGACCGACATGGTCCGGCACTTCGGCTACACGCCGGAGAACAAGGTTCTGGACCTGTCCGAAATCGGCGCGGACCAGGAGACGGCCGCAGCCCTCGGGATCCCCAAGGGCGCACCGGTTGTCAGACTGGAGCGGCTGCGACTGCAGGGCGGCTCGGCGATCATCTACTCGGTCGACCTGGTGCCGCGGCCCATCCTGCCGGCCGACCTCACGGCTCTGGACTGGGGCGGGTCGCTGTGCGATCTCCTCGACCGCTGCGGCCACCGGCCACGCGCCTCCGCCGCCACCGCTTCCGCCGGCTTTCTGCCGCAGGATATTGTCGATTCACACAATCTTGCGGATTTCGGACCGGCCTTTCTGATTTCGGAGATCTGCTATTCGGCGTCCGGCCGCCCGGTCCTCTACGCGCATGACTATCACCGCGGCAGCGCCTTCTCGTTCAGCTTCGCGCGCAAATAGCGGTCGGCCCGCCGCAATGATTCCGCGGCACCCGACTTGTCAGTCGTCAGACACTGTGTCTATGCTCGGCGAAGCATAAAACCAACATAAGGGGAGAGCATGTTCGGGAAAATTCTGTCGGCCGCTGCCGCCGTCGCGGTGCTGGCCCTCGCAGTGTCGCCGGCCCAGGCGGGCCAGACGCTGGACCGGGTGATGTCGACCAAGGTGCTGAACGTCGCCACCAACGCGAACTGGCCGCCGCAGGGGTTTCTGAACGACGCCAACGAGCTCGACGGCTTCGACATCGACATGGCGAAGGAGATCGCCAAGCGCCTGGGTGTCGAAGTCAAGTTCGACACGCCGGAATGGCAGGTGATGACCGGTGGTCGATGGCAGGGGCGCTGGGACGTTGCGGTGGGCTCGATCACGCCGACCAAGCCACGGTCCCAGGTGCTCGATTTTCCGGCAATCTACTACTTCAGCCCATACGTCTTCGTGGTGCACAAGGACTCGAAGGCCACCAAGCGCTCGGATTTGAACGGCAAGGTGATCGGCGTCGAGACCTCGACCACGTCGGAGGACTACATCAACCGGCGGCTGCAGATCGACGCGCCCGACGTGCCGGCCTTCACCTATGACGTCGAGCCGGGCGAGGTCCGCACCTATCCGGGGTCGATCGAACCCTTCGACGACCTGCGCCTCGGCGACGGCATGCGGATCGACGCCATCGTGGCGCCGGAGCAGACGGCGCTCGGCGCGATCAAGAACGGCTATCCGGTCAAGGTGCTGCCGGGCGACTACGCCTTCTTCGAGCCGCTGGTCGTGGTCGCCGACAAGGGCGATGCGGAGTGGGACGCCAAGCTCAAGGAGGTTATCGGCGCGATGCGCGCGGACGGCACCATCTCGAAATTTTCCCAGAAGTGGTATGGCCGCGACTACAGCCAGATGATGGTCTCGACAGCGAAGTGACGTCCGGTCACCCGTTGCCGGCGCGGCCGTTCGGCGGCCGCGCCTCGTGACAGCCGTCCCCGGAGACTCCATGCCGGCCTCTTACACCGACACGTATTACAGCCGCACGCTGGCTGCCGATGAACGATTCCCGCCCCTGGCTGGCAGGCTGAGCGCCGATGCCTGCGTCGTCGGCGGCGGCCTCGCCGGCATCACCGCGGCGCTGGAGCTGGCGCGGCGCGGCCGGCAGGTCGTGCTGCTGGAGGGGCGCCGCATCGCCTGGGGCGCATCCGGCCGCAACGGCGGCTTCGTGTCGCCCGGATACGCCACCGGCCTCGGCGCGATCGAGAAACTGGCCGGCCGCGACGCCGCCGCTTCCCTGTACCGCCTGTCGGTCGAAGGCGTGCGCATCGTCGCCGACAACATCCGCGATCTCGATATCGCCGAGGCGGGACCCGTCCCCGGCATTCTCGCCGCGATCCGCTACGACGGCGCCGCGGGCCTGCAGGCCTATCGCGACCGGATGGAGCGCGATTTCGCCCGCCCGCTGCGCTTCATGCCGCGCGAGGAGGTCCGGTCGCTCCTCCTGTCCGCGAAATACCATCAGGCGCTCTACGACGCCGACTCCTTCCACTTCCATCCGCTGAACTACGCCCGTGCCCTGGTCCGCGAGCTGCAGCGGCTGGGCGGGGTGGTGCATGAGGACAGCCTTGTCACCGGGGCGGAGCTGGACGGCCCGCGCAAGGTGGTGACCACGGCCGGCGGGCGGGTCGAATGCGGCGACGTCGTCTTCACCGGCGGCGGCTACACCGATTCCGTCTGCCCGGCGCTGCGCCGGGCCTTCCTGCCCATCGCCACCTACATCCTCCTGACCGAGCCGATCCGCGACCGCATCGCCGACGCGATCCGGACCAATGCCGGAATCGGCGACGACCGGCGGGCCGGCGATTACTACCGGGTGGTCGGGGGCGAGCGGATTCTGTGGGGCGGGCGCATCACCACCCGCACCAGCGACCCGCGCGACCTGGCCGAGCGGCTGCGGCGCGAGATGGTGACGACCTATCCGCAGCTCGCCGACGTCAAGGTCGAGATCGCCTGGTCAGGGCTGATGTCCTATGCCCGCCACCTGATGCCGCAGATCGGGCGGCTGCAGCCTGGCGTCTGGTACTGCACCGCCTTCGGCGGCCACGGCATGAACACCACTGCGATCGGCGGCAAGGTCATCGCCGAGGCGATCGTGGGAGACAGTGACCGCTACCGGCTGTTCGAGCCCTTCGGGCTGGGCTGGAACGGCGGCCCCTTCGGACGGGTAGCGGCCCAGCTGACCTATTGGACCTACCAGGCGATGGACGCCTGGCGCGAGCGCAAGGCCGCCTGAACGCCGGCCTTCGAGAACGGAGCGGGGAGACGATGTACGCGGACAAGGTCGAATACCCCCGCCTATCCACCAAGCCGGCTGTCTTCCTGGCGCTGGCGCTCGGGCTGTTCCTGGTGTTCTGGGCCTGCGGGCTGAAGGGCACCTGGCTCGGCCAGATCGGCGTCGCGCTGATCGGCGAGCCCGCGGCCGAAGGCTGGGCCGGCAATGTCGCCGCCGCGGCGGTCATCACCGTGGCGATGCTGGCGAATTTCTACGTCATCGTGTTCCTGCCACGGGTCTGGCAGATCGGGGTGATCTGGACCGAGCTGATGTTCTGGATCGTGATCTTCTTCCGATCGTTCGACCTCAGCCTCGAATTCGTCCAGCGCAAGATCGGCTTCCTGATCACCCAGGGCGTGACGACGACGCTCTACGTCTCGGCTGCCTCGATCGCGATCGCCTTCGTCCTGGCCATGGCCGGGGCGATCGCGAAGCTGTCGCGCAACGGCATCGCCTTCGCGCTCGCCACCTTCTACACCTCGATCTTCCGCGGCCTGCCGCTGCTGATGCAGGTCTACATCATCTATATGGGCCTGCCGCAGCTGGGCTATGTCGTGCAGGCCGTGCCGGCCGGCATCGCCGCCCTATCGCTGTGCTACGGCGCCTATATGACCGAGATCTTCCGCGCCGGCATCGAAAGCATCCCGCGCGGCCAGTGGGAGGCGGCGCGGGCGCTGGGCCTGGCGCCGCATATGGTGCTGCGCAAGGTGATCCTGCCGCAGGCGATGCGGGTCATCATCCCGCCGACCGGCAACCAGTTCATCGCCATGCTGAAGGACAGCACCCTGGTCTCCGTCATCGGGGTGTGGGAGCTGATGTATCTCGCCCGCACCCAGGGCCAGACCGAGTTCCGGCATGTCGAGATGCTGATCACGGCCTCGGCGATCTATTGGCTGATGTCGATCGTCCTCGAGCTCGGCCAGGCCAAGCTCGAGCGCAGCTTCAACCGCGTCCGGTTCCGGGGATAGGCCGCGGCCGGCCGCCCGCCGGCCGTGCAGCGGATCAGCGTCCGCCGAAGCCCCAGCGCGCGATCTCCTGCACCAGCGTCTCGCGGTCGGCGGGATCCAGGGCCGGCAGCCCGGGCAGCCGCACCGCCCCGGCCGGGAAGCCCAGCAGGCCCAGCGCCTCCTTGACCACGGTGACGTTGGCGCCATTGCCGTAGCGGGTGCGCAGCGTCTCGAAGCGCGCGATCTCGGCCACCAGGGAGCGGGCCTTGGCATAGTCGCCCGCCTCCAGCGCCGCATGGATGGCCAGCGACCGGGCCGGGTCGACATTGACCAGGCCGGAGGTGAAGCCGCGGGCGCCCAGGGCATAGAACGGCGCCGCCCAGCCCTCGGCCAGGCCGCAGACCCAGACCGCGGTGGCGGCATCGCTCGACCGCACGCATTCGGCCAGCAGCATCAGGTTGGTGGTGGCGAACTTCACCCCGACGACATTCGGGTGGTTGGCGACCGACAGCAGATCGGCCAAGCCCATCGCGTCGGACCGGACATAGGCGACCAGCGGCAGGTCGACCGCATCGGCGATCGCCCGGAAATAGGCGGCCTGCGCCTGCGGCGCGGCGAAGGGGTCCAGCGGCTGGTGCGACATGATCGCGTTCGCCCCGGCCTCCCTGGCGCGGCGGCCCAGCGCGATCGCTTCGGTCAGCGACCGGCCGACGGCCGCGACGACGTTGCTGCGGCCCCGGGCGGCGGACACCGCGGTGTCGTGCACCAGCCGCACCTCGTCGGGCGACAGGGCGTAGAACTCGCCGGTGTTGCCGGCAGCGACAATGTTGTGGATCCCGCCGGCGACAATCCGCTCGACGATCCGGCCGGTCAGGTCCGCGTCGACGCCGCCATCGGCGGCATAGGCGGTCGCGTGCACGCCCGAGATGCCGCATAGCGCGCGCCGCAGGCCGTTCTGGTTGTCCATTCTTCGCTACTCCTTCCGGCGCGCGAACGCCGTCTGCACATGTTGTCGGCCCGACCGCACGATGTGGTCGCGCATCGCCCGTTCGGCCGCGTCCTCGTCGCGCGCTTCGAGGGCCGCGAGGATGCTCAGATGCTCCTGCAGCGCGCGCCCCCGCTCGTCCGGATCGTTCAGCAGGAAACGGCGCGTCGCCTTGTCATAGACCAGCTGCCCGGCCAGCAGCCGCTGCAGATAGCGGCAGCCGGACGCGGCGTGGATGGTGTCGTGGAACGTCTCGTTCAGCGCGATCAGCCGGCGCACCACGCCCGCCGCCGTCGCCTGGCGCATGCTGTTGCCGACCGCGCGAAGCTCCGCGATCTGCTCGTCCGTGATCCGCGCCGCAGCCAGGCGGGCGATCATGCTCTCCAGCGCCGCGCGCGCCAGCGCCATCTCCTCGGCCTGGGCGGCGTCGAAGGTGATGCGGATGCCGCGGCGCGGCTCGGTCCGCACCAGCCCTTCCAGCTCCAGCCGGCGCAGCGCCTCCTTCAGCGGCGTGGTGCTGACGCCCAGCTCCGCCGCCGCCTGGCGCTCGTTCAGCAGCGACCCGGTCGGCAGCTGGCCGGAAATGATGGCCTGGCGCAGCTGCTCGTGAACGTGCTCGCGCAGCCCCTTCAGCATGTTCGGATCGAGGGATGTCAAGGGGCGGTGCACGCTGTCCTCTTGCTGGATCGGGCGGCTTCCGGCGCCGGCAATTTCTTGAGACTTGATATATCAGGTCTCATCGGGTTAAGTCTAGCCGCGAGGAAGCAACAGGGCCTGGGAAGGATACGCGGCGTGAAGATCGACCGTCTGCGGACCTATATGACGCGCGACAAGGACCGTCCGCGTCTGCTCGTCGCCATCGACACCGATGACGGCCTGACCGGCTGGGGCGAGTGCTACAATCACGGGCCCGACCGGGCACTGGCGCCGCTGCTCGAGTACCTGTTCACCTTCCTGCAGGGGCAGGACCCGCGGCGGATCGAGTACATCGTCCAGTACCTGATGCAGCAGACGCGCTTCCCGCCGGGCGCGCTGACCCTGGCGGCGATCTCGGCGATCGACCACTGCCTGTGGGACATCTCGGCCAAGGCGCTCGGCGTCCCGGTCTACATGCTGTTGGGCGGCAATGTCCGCGACCGGGTGCGCGTCTATGCCGGCGTCTACACCGCTCCGGATGCGCCGGCCGCGCGAGAAGAATTCGACCGGCTCAACGAGAATTGGGGCCTGACCGCCTTCAAGCTCAGCCCGTACCGCATCAACATCTACGAGAACCGCTGGGGCGAGGTGGTGCGCACCAGCGCCGAGTATTTCCGCTCGCTGCGGGAGACGGTGCGCAACGACTACGAGATCGCCTTCGACGCCCATGCGCGGATCTTCGAGCCGCACCAGGCGGTGCAGCTGGGCAATGCGCTGGCCCCCTACGACCCGCTGTTCTTCGAGGAGCCGATCCGGCCGGAGAATGTCGAGGTCTGGGGCGACATCAAGCGGCAGATGGCCTGCACCCTGGCGACCGGCGAGTCGCTGTACAACCGCTTCGAATTCCTGCGCCTGCTGTCCCATCGCGGCGCCGACATCATCCAGCCCGACATCTGCGTCGTCGGCGGCCTGCTGGAGATGCGCAAGATCGCGGCGATCGCGGAGGCGCATTACGTCACCGTCGCGCCGCACAATCCGATGGGCCCGCTGGCCACGGCGGTGAACCTGCATTTCTCCGCCGCCCAGCCGAATTTCCGCATCCTCGAATACCGGCTGCCGCACGGCCCGAACTACACCTTCGAGGCGGGCGGCGGCGGGGCGAAGGCCGACCCTTCGGCCGGCGCCTGGTACGTGAAGGACCCGTATCTGCCGCGCGACGGCTATCTCGAGCTGCGCCCCGACCGTCCGGGCTGGGGCGTCGAGATCGACGAGGAGGTGCTGAAGACCGACGGCTACATCCATTGGGAGCGCCGCGTCGGCCGCCGCCCGGACGGATCGTCGGCGTTTCCGTAACAACCAACAAAGGCGGGCATCCGCCCAACAGGGAGGACGAGAATGAGACTGTCCCTACTGGCCGCGACCGCGGCCCTTGCGCTCGCCTTCGGTCTGTCCGGCGCCCAGGCGGCCTCGCCGGCGAACGCGCTGGTGATCGGCACGCAGCTCAGCGCCGTGCCGTCGCTCGACCCGGCGGCAATCAACGCCCGCACGCCGTCCGAGGTGGTGTCGAATCTCTACGACAACCTCGTGATGGTGAAGCCCGACGACCTGCAGACGATCCGGCCGATGCTGGCCGAAAGCTGGGTCGTCGCCGACGACAAACGCAGCATCACCCTGACGCTGCGCCAGGGCGCGACCTTCGTCTCCGGCAACCCGGTGACGGCGGAGGACGCGGCCTGGACCATCCAGCGCGTGATCAAGATGGGACAGGTCGGCGCGACCGATATCGCGCTCTGGGGCTTCACCAAGGACAATGTCGAGCAACTGGTCCAGGCCAAGGATGAGCGGACCTTGGTGATCAGCCTGCCGCAGCCGGTCTCGACCGATCTCGTGCTCTATTCGCTGGCCGGCGCCTCGCTCGGCATCATCGACAAGAAGACGGCGCTGGAGCACGAGCAGAACGGCGACCTGGCCCAGAACTGGCTGAAGGCCAACAGCGCCGGCAGCGGCCCCTTCAAGCTCACCACCTGGCGGCCGAACGACATCCTGCTGTGCGACGCGCGGCCGGACTATTGGGGCGGCGCGCCGGCGATGAAGCGCGTGGTCATGCGGCACGTGCCGGAGTCGGGCAACCTGCGGCTGCAGGTCGAGGCCGGCGACATCGATATCGGCCAGTACATGGCGAACAGCGATATCGAGGCGCTGAAGGCCAAGGGCGCCGTGGTCGATCCCGGGCCGGGCCTGGGCTTCTACTACATGGCCATGAACACCCAGGACCCGGACCTGGCCAAGCCCAAGGTGCGCGAGGCGTTCCAGCATATCATCGACTGGAAGCCGCTGGCCGAGACCACGATGAACTTCAACGGCTTCCCCTGGCAGTCGATCATCCCCAAGGGCATGCCCGGCGCCCCGACGGGCGAGCCGACCGGCTACCAGTACGATCCCGAGCTGGCCAAGAAGCTGCTGGCCGAGGCCGGCTATCCGGACGGGCTGAAGAAGACGCTGTACCCGTCGGGCGACGCGCTCCTGAAGATGGCGGTGGCGCTGCAGGCCAGCGCCAAGAAGGCCGGCGTCGAGTTCGAGGTCGTCCCCGGCGAGCATGTGCCGGATTTCCGCGCCCGGAAGTACCAGGTGCTGGTCGGCAACTCCGGCTCGCGGCTGCCCGATCCCTTCGGCACGCTGGTGCAGTACGCCTACAACCCGGACAACCGCGACGAGGCGAAGCTCGGCGGCTACTACCTGTGGCGCACGGCGCTGGATGCGCCCGAGCTGACCAGGCTGGTCAATGCGTCGAAGAGCGAGACCGACCCCGCCAAGCGAGCGCAGCTGTTCACCGAGATCGACCAGAAGTTCAAGGAGACGGTGCCGCCGCTGATCATCGTGCTGCAGCGCACCGACCCCTATGTCATCCGCCAGGGCATCAGCGGCTATGCCGGCAACCCGACCTGGTCGACGCGCTGGCTCGACGTCAAGAAGAACTGAGGCGCCGATGACGACGATCGACACGTTCAACCGGCCGGCGCGCTTCCTGCGCATGCGGCGCCTGTCGGGCCGCACCCTGTCGGTCGTCGTCACCCTGGTCGGGCTGCTGCTGCTGACCTTCTCGATGGGGCGGCTGCTGCCGGCCGATCCGGTGCTGGCGGTGACGGGGTCGGAGGTCGACAAGGCCACCTATGACCGGGTCTACCAGGAGCTCGGCCTCGACCAGCCGGTCTGGCAGCAATTCGTGTCCTATGTCGGCCGGGTCGTCACCGGCGACATGGGCCGGTCGCTGACCACCGGCCAGCCGGTCTCGGCCGACCTGCTCAGCGTCTTTCCGGCCACGATCGAGCTCGCCCTCGTCGCCATCCTGTGCGGCACGCTGCTGGGCGTCCCGCTCGGTGTCGTCGCCGCGGTCAACCGCGGCAAGCCGATCGACCATGTCGCGCGGGTGGTCGGGCTGGCCGGCCATTCGGTGCCGATCTTCTGGCTCGGCCTGATCGCACTGATCCTGTTCTACGCCAAGCTGCAATGGGTCGCGGCCTCGGGCCGGATCGACATCCTGAACGAAGGCATGGTGCCGCCGATCACCGGGCTGCTGCTGCTCGACACCGCGCTGCAGGGCGAATGGGACGTGTTCCGCGACGCGCTCGACCACATCATCCTGCCCGGCGCCGTCCTCGGCTACTACTCGGTCGCCTATATCAGCCGGATGACCCGCAGCTTCATGCTGGAGCAGCTGGGCCAGGAATACATCGTCTCCGCCCGGGCCAAGGGCGTGTCGCGCCGCCGGATGATCTGGGCCCACGCCTTCAAGAACATCCGCGTCCAGCTGCTCACCGTTATCGCGCTGACCTTCGGCGGGCTGCTCGACGGCGCGGTGCTGATCGAGACGGTGTTCGGCTGGCCCGGCCTTGGCCAGTACCTCACCCGGGGGCTGAAGATGAACGACATGAACGTGGTGATGGGCGCGGTGCTGCTGATCGGCATCACCTTCCTGGTCATCAACATCGTTTCCGACCGGCTCTACCGCATCCTGGACCCGCGCACCCGATGACCGCGACCTTCAGCGCCCCCCAAGGCGGCCTGCGCGCCTGGCTCAAGGCGGACGCGCCGCGCACCGTCTTCCAGTCGGCGATGCAGCAGCTCTATCGCGGCTGGCGGCGCTTCGCCACGCATCCGCTCGGCCTCGCCGGGCTCGCCGTCATCCTGCTGCTGGTCGTGGCGGCGGTCGCCGCGCCCTGGCTGACCGCCTACGACCCGATCGCGCAGGACATGGTCAACCGGCTGCAGCCGCCCTCGGCGGCGCATTGGTTCGGCACCGACGAGTTCGGGCGCGACGTCTTCGCCCGCGTCGTCTACGGCGCCCGCACGACGATCTACATCATCCTGCTGGTCACCGTCATCGTCGCCCCGATCGGCCTGCTGATCGGCGCCTGCGCTGGCTATCTCGGCGGCTGGGCCGACGAGGTGCTGATGCGGGTCACCGACATCTTCCTGTCCTTCCCCGGCCTGGTGCTGGCGCTGGGCTTCGCCGCGGCGCTCGGCCCCGGCATCACCAACGCCATCATCGCCATCGCCCTGACCGCCTGGCCGCCGATGGCGCGGCTGGCCCGGGCCGAGGCGCTGAGCCTGCGCAAGGCCGATTTCATCGCCGCGGTGCGGCTGCAGGGGGCGTCGAAGACCCGGATCATCACCCGCCACATCCTGCCGATGTGCCTGCCGTCGCTGGTGGTGCGCCTGACGCTGAACATGGCCGGCATCATCCTGACCGCGGCGGGGCTCGGCTTCCTCGGCCTCGGCGCCCAGCCGCCGCTGCCGGAATGGGGCGCCATGGTCTCGACCGGGCGCGAATTCATGATCGACTGCCCCTGGGTGATCACCGCGCCCGGCATCGCCATCGCGGTCGTGAGCCTGGCCTTCAACCTGGCCGGCGACGCGCTGCGCGACGTGCTCGACCCGAGGTCCGGCGAATGAGCCCCCTGATCGAGGTCCGCAATCTCGGCATCGCCTTCGGCCGCGGCGCCAGCGCGGTGCCGGTGGTGCATGGCGTCTCCTTCACTCTCGGGCGCGAAAAACTCGGCATCGTCGGCGAGTCCGGTGCCGGCAAGTCCACCGTCGGCCGCGCTTTGATGCGGCTGCTGCCGTCCGGCGCCAAGGTCACGGCCGACCGGATGGCCTTCCGCGACACCGACCTGCTGGCGGCGAGCGAGCGGCAGATGATGGAATTGCGCGGCCGGCGCATGGGGCTGATCCTGCAGGATCCGAAATACTCGCTGAATCCGGTCGTGCCGGTCGGCGAGCAGATCGCCGAGGCCTGGCGGCTGCATCACAAGGGGCCGGTCCGCGAGGCGCGCGAGCGCACCCTGGCGATCCTGGAGGCGGTGAAGATCCGCGACCCCGCCCGGGTGGCGCGCCTGTACCCGCATGAGATCTCGGGCGGCATGGGCCAGCGCGTCATGATCGCGATGATGCTGATCGCCGGCCCGGACGTGGTGATCGCCGACGAGCCGACCTCGGCGCTGGACGTCACCGTGCGGCTCGAGGTGCTGCACCTGCTCGACGAGCTGATCGAGAGCCGCGGCCTCGGCCTGATCCTGATCAGCCACGACCTCAACCTGGTCCGCCGCTTCTGCGACCGGGTGGTGATCATGTATGCCGGACGGGTGATGGAGACCTTGCCGGCCGCCGATCTCGACCGGGCCGAACATCCCTACACCCGCGGCCTGCTGGCCTCGCTGCCCTCGATCCATCGTACCCAGGACCGGCTGCCGGTGCTGCGCCGCGACCCGGCCTGGCTGGCCGGGGCAGGAGGCACGCCATGATCGAGGTCCGCGATCTGGTCGTGCGCTTCGCCGACGCCCCGCCGGCGGTGGCCGGCGTCTCCTTCGCCGTCGCGGCGGGTGAGACCTTCGGCCTGGTCGGCGAATCCGGCTGCGGCAAGTCGACGGTGCTGCGCGCCCTGGCCGGGCTGAACACCGACTATGGCGGGGAGGTTCGGCTCGACGGCACGGTGCTGCCGCCGCACCGCCCGCGCGGCTTCTTCAAGCGGGTGCAGATGGTGTTCCAGGACCCCTACGGGTCGTTGCATCCGCGCCAGACCATCCAGGCGCAGCTGCTGGAGCCGCTGCGCAACCAGGGCATGGTTCCAGCGGCCGATGCGGTCGGCACGGCGCTGGATTCGGTCGGGCTGCCGCGTACGGCGGCCTTCCGCTATCCGCACCAGCTGTCCGGCGGCCAGCGCCAGCGCGTGGCGATCGCCCGCGCCCTGATGCTGCAGCCGGAGGTGCTGCTGCTGGACGAGCCGACCTCCGCCCTCGACGTCTCGGTGCAGGCGGAGATCCTGAACCTGCTGATGGATCTGAGGGCGCAGCGGAACCTGACCTATATCCTGGTCAGCCATGACCTCGCCGTGGTCGCCCATATGTGCCACCGCATCGCGGTGATGCAGGGCGGCCGGATCGTCGACGGCTTCGACGCGGCGACGTTGCGCGCCGGCACGCCTGCGCACCCCTACACGCAGGAGCTGCTCGCCGCCAGCGAAGCCTATGGCGAGGCGCCGGTGGGCTGAGGCTCCCGCTATGCGAGACGTTTTCATATCCCCCCAATCCGTCATCCCCGCTTTCGTGTTTGGTCCCGGGAGATTGGAGAGACGGAATTGGTGTAGAACAGGGCGTCAGGTATGTGAAGGAGCGGCTCGGATGGAACTGAAGCTGCACGCCAACGCCACCACCACCCCGAAGATCCGGGCCTACATCCAGACGAGTGACCAGTCGGTCGCCGCCTTGGCTGCGGAGCTCGGAGTGAGCGAGACCACCATCCGTCGCTGGCGCGGCCGCGACAGCGTCCGGGATCGCCCGCACACACCGAAGCGGCTGACCACCCGTCTGACGGCGCTGGATGAGGCACTGGTCTGCGAGCTGCGCCGTATGCTGGCCCTGCCGCTCGACGATATCGTCGAGGTGATGCGCCGCTGTGTCCGCCCCGACCTGTCGCGCAGCGCCATCCATCGCTGCCTCTGCCGCCACGGCCTGAGCCGCCGGCCGACACCCGACAAGATCCCCGCCGGCGTCTTCGAACACGCCACCGTCGGCTTCATCCACATCGACCTCAAGCACCTGCCCGCCCTCCAGCGCCAGAAGAGCTATGCCTTCGTCGCCATCGACCGGGCCACCCGCTACGTCTACCTGGAAGTCCACACCCGCCGCGACGCCGTCACCGCCGCCGCCTTCCTGAAGCGCTTCCTGGCCGACTTCCCATACCCGGTCCACACCATCCTCACCGACAATGGCAGCGAGTTCACCGACCGCTTCGCCGTCGACATGCCCGACAAGCCTGAGGGACGCCCTTCCGGACGACACCCCTTCGATCGCGTCTGCCAGCACAACCGCATCGCCCACCGGCTCACCCGGCCCTTCCGGCCACAGACCAATGGCCTGGTCGAACGCTTCAACCGTCGCCTCGCCGAAGCCCTCCGCGGCCACCGCGCCGCCGCCCGCAACGGCGGCAAGAACAAGTTCGACAGCCATCCCGAACGCGATGCCTTCCTGGCCCGCTTCGTTGCCGACTACAATCGCACCAGACTCAAATGCCTCGGCTACCACGCCCCGCTCGAGGCACTCTCCAATCTCCCGGGACCAAACACGAAAGCGGGGATCTCGCAACGCACTCACCGGCGGGAGATTCCCGCTTTCGCGGGAATGACGGCCAAGGGATGGGCCGCTGTTCTGAAAAGGTCTCGCTATGCGGCCAGGATCACCCGCAGGGTGCGGCTGGCGGCGCCGGCGGTCAGGTCCACGGTGACGCCGCCCTCGGCCCGCGGGGTGGCGGATTCGTCGCCGAGGCGCAGGTCCAGCACCCGGTCCGGCGCCAGCGACGGGAAGCGCAGCCAGGCGCCAGGCGGCAGCTCCGGCGGCAGGGTGACGGCGATGTCGCCCTCGCCGAAGCGCAGCTGCGACAGCCGGCCCCGGAGATTGGTCTCCAGCAGGATCCGGCTGCCGCGGCGCAGCGCCAGCACGCCGTCCGCGATCGCGACCGTCACCGCGCCGGCCGGGCTGGCGATCGGGCCGAGCGTCGCGTCGGTGCCGCCATTCACCAGCTCCCACCCGCCCCAGGGATTGATGTCCATCACCTGGGCGACGCCCAAAGCCGGCATCAGCGCGCCCCAGCTGTAGAAGCCCTCGGTGTCGGGCTGGTCCATCGGCTCGCCGGTCTCGGCGTTGAAGTTCTCCGGGCACAGCCGGCGCTCGTCCCAGGCCCGGGCGAACAGGCGGACGCTGTCATCGGCCAGGCGCGCGGCCTCGGCCTCGAAGCCGTTGCGGCGCAGCCCGTGCCAGACCATCCAGTTCAAGGGCGGCCAGATCCGGCCGCGCCAGTAGGAATTGTCCTTCGCCGCCGGGTCGTCCCGCGTGGTGCCGGGGATGACGAACTCGCCGCCGAAGGTGGCCGGGTCCTCGAGATGGGCCAGCAGTTGCTGCGCCTGGTCGGGCGAGGCGGCGCCGCAGATCAGCGGGTAGAAGCTGGTCGGCCCCAGGCTGCGCACGAAGTCGCCGGACCACAGCCGGTTGGCGAAGATGCCGCGGCTGTCGTCCCACAGCTCCGTGCCGATCTTCGCCCGGGTGCGGGCAGCGGTCTCGGCATGGGCGGCCGCGGCGGCCTCGTCGCCCAGCTCGGCGGCGATCCAGGACAGCACCTCGGCGTCGAAGGCCAGCAGGCTGTTCAGCCCGACATCCTCCGACCGCAGCGTGCGCGTCTCCGGGTCGTAGGCCGCCTGGTCATGGATCGGCGAGTTGTCCATGCTGGATTCGTTGCGGGCGCCGAAGGAGGTGCCCTTGTACAGCCCCTCGCCGACATCCGAGGTGCCGTAGGAGACCAAGCCCCGGCCGCGCGGGTCGCGCTCGCGCCACCACCAGGCGTGGTTGCGCGCCAGCGTGGCATAGGCCAGCTCCAGCATCGGCCGCGAGCGGGCGCGGAGATAGATCAGCCACAGCAGGAACGATCCGATCGGCAGCTGGGTGCGGTCGACCCAGGCGTCGTTGGCGGTCAGCAGGCAGGCCAGGTTGCCCTCCGGCGTGGCGCTGGCCAGCGACGCCGCCAGGTTCTCGCGCGCCATCTCCTGGTCCAGGTACCCGGTCAGCAGCGCGTTGTAGAGCTGGTCGTTCAGCCAGACGCCGAAGCCGCCGAATTTCGACAGGTTCCAGTTCCGGCTGATCGAGGTGTAGGGCCGGTGGTTGACCTCGTCCCACACCGTGTTCCAGGCCATCACGTCGCGCAGTGCGTCCAGCGCCCCGGCCTGCGTTCCGGTCTGGCCGGGCAGGGCAGGGGCCTCGCCGGGCTCGGCCGCCAGCGCCTTGGCGCGCTCGACCGCCAGATCGGCCCGGTCGGCCACGGCGACGCCGATGCCGCCATTGCGCATCATCTCCAGGTTGAAGCGCAGCACCAGCACCGGCGCCGCCTCCGACCGCGAGGCGAGGTGGAAATAGCCGTTCGTCTCGTAATCCGCGGCCACGGCCTCGACCGTGGCGTGGCCGGTCACCTGCACCGGCGGCTCGGCGCTGGCCAGGGCGACGAAGCGGTGGCCGACCTTGACCACGGCGGCGCCGGCGGGGTCCCAGCGCACGGTCTGGCCATCCTCGGCCGACAGGCACAGGTTGAACCAGAACCGCAGGCCCCATTCGCCGGTCTTCGTGGTGCGCCAGGTTCCGGACAGCTCGAACGGACCGCGCTTGGCCCAGCGCCAGGCCAGGCCGGTGCCGGCATGGTCGAGGTCCAGCTCCACCAGTCCGCCATCCAGGGCGTGGCGGCCGTAGCGCACCGACTTGGCCGGGAACAGCGTCGCGCTGCGGCTGCTGTCGGCATAGGCCAGCGGCGTCACCCGCACGCCGAGCGGCAGGAACACCATCTCGGCCGGGCGGCTGGACCAGGTGTTCCAGGCCCGGGCGAGCGGGACGGTGGTATCGCGCAGCATCTCAGCTCCAGGCCCGCAGGGCCGCTTCGGTCGTGACGATCTCCACCTGCTGGTCGAAGCGCGGCAGGATCAGGTCCAGCGTGGCGTGATGGCCGGGCAGCGACGAGCTGGTCATCGCGTCGGCCACGGCGACGATGCGGAAGCCGCGGTCGATGCCGTCGAGGATGGTGCCGAGGACGCAGACATCGGTCTCCACCCCGGTGACGATCAGCGTGTCGGCGCCCAACGCGGCCAGCCGGTCGACGAATTCCGGCGCGGCGAAGGCGGAATGGGTCGGCTTGTCGATGACGCTGCCGGGTTCGGCCAGGGCGGCGAGATCGGCCACCAGATCCAGCATGCCGGGCGCCAGGCTCGGCCGGGTCACCGCGGCCCAATGCGTGTAGTAGCGGCGCCAGGTGCCGGGGGCGTCCTCCGCCCGCTCCGGCGTCACGAAGCGCGGGAACAGCGTGCGGCCGGCCTTGGCCAGCGCGGCGACATTGGGGACGATGCCCATCAGCGCCGGGGTCGACCACACCGTGTCCTCGGCGAACAGGCGCTGCAGGTCGATGGCGATGTGGATCGTGTTCGGTGACAGCGGCCCGAAGCGCAGCATCAGTCCTCCAGCGCGATGGTGTGGGCGGCGGACCAGCCCAGGGTGACGGACGCGCCGGGCTCCGGTGCCGCGCTGTCCTGGGACCGGTTCTGGGCGAAGACCTTCAGCTCGCGCCCGTCCGGCCCGGCCAGCAGATAGGTCGAGACGGCGCCGGCATAGATCACCTCGCGCAGCGTCGCCGGCAGGTGGTTGTCGAACGGGCTGGCGGTGTTCGGCGCCAGGATCGTCATCTTCTCCGGCCGCACCGCCAGCGTGACCTTGGACCCGGCCGCCGGCAGCGGACCGGCGACCCGCACCGTGCCGCCCGGCACCTCGACGCTGCCGGCCACGACTGTGCCCTCGAGGAAGTTGGCGTCGCCCAGGAATCCGGCGGCGAAGCGGGTGCGCGGCTGCTCGTAGATCTCGCCCGGCGCCCCGTCCTGCACGATCCGGCCGCGATCCAGGATGGCGATGCGGTCGGACAGGGTCAGCGCCTCCTCCTGGTCATGGGTGACGAAGATGGTGGTCAGGCCGCTCTCGCGCTGGATCCGCTTCAGCTCGACCTGCATCTCCTGCCGCAGCCGCCGGTCCAGCGCCGACAGCGGCTCGTCCAGCAGCAACACGGTCGGCTTGGTGACGATGGCGCGGGCCAGCGCGACGCGCTGCTGCTGCCCACCCGACAGCTGCTTCGGGCTGCGGCTCTCGAAGCCGGTCAGGCGCACCAGCTCCAGCGCCTCGCGCGCCTCCTTGGCGGCGGAGGGGCCGCGCACGCCGCGCCGGTTCAGCCCGAACATCACGTTCTGCAGCACGGTCATGTGCGGGAACAGGGCGTAGGACTGGAACACCATGCCGATGCGCCGCTTCCACACCGGCACCCGCGTCACCTCCTCGGGCCCGATGCGCAGCTCGCCCTCATCCGGCACCACGAAGCCGGCGACGATGCGCAGCAGCGTGGTCTTGCCCGAGCCGGAGGGGCCGAGCAGGCTGGTGAAGCGCCCGGCCTCGAAGGTCGCGCTGATCCGGTCCAGCACGGTGGCGGGGCCATAGCGCTTGCTGATGGCCGTGACCTCAACCCCGTTAACGCCGCTCACGGGCGCCTCCCATGTTCGACAGCAGGGCAAAAGCGAGAACCAGGACCATCGAGGCGCCCAGGAGGATGGTGGAGATGGCGTTGATCTCCGGCGTGAAGCCCTTGCGGATGGCGGAGTAGATCTCCACCGGCAGGGTGGTGACGCCGGGCGTGGCCAGGAAGTAGGAGACCACGAACTGGTCCAGCGACACGGCGAAGGCGAACAGCGCCGCGGCGATGATGCTGGGCAGCAGCAGCGGCAGGGTGACGCTGAAGAAGGCGTGCAGCGGGGTCGACCCCAGGCTCATCGCCGCCTCCTCCAGGTCGGCGCGCTGCGACTGCAGCCCGGTGCCGACCACCAGCACGACATAGGGGATGGCCAGGGCGACATGGCCGATGGTCATGGCGAACAGGCCGCGGCCGATGCCGGTGGAGAAGAAGAACACCAGCATGGCGGTGCCGGTGATCAGCCAGGGAATGGCGATCGGCGGCAGCAGCAGCAGCTGCAGCAGCGACCGGCCGCGGAACTTGCGCCGCGACAGGGCCAGCGAAGCGGGGGTGCCGATCGCGGTCGCCAGGATGGCGGTGACGATGGCCAGGACCAGGCTGTTGCCGCTGGCCGACAGCAGCCGGTCGTTGCCCGGCAGCTTGGCGAACCAGTCGAGCGAGAATTCGAAGGGCAGCTGGTACAGCGGCGAGGCGTTGAACGCCATCACCACCATCACCGCGATTGGCAGGTACAGGAAGGCGATGACGATCCAGAGATGGGCGAGGCCGAGGCGTCTCATGCGCGGTCCCTCCCGGTTCCGGCGCAGTCGGGTTCAGGCATCGCGGGACGATACCGGCGGCGGGGATGCGAACAGATTGCCTCTCCCGCTTGCGGGAGAGGTCGGACATCCGAAGGATGTCCGGGTGAGGGCATAGCGGCCTTGCCGAAAGCACGGCTTTGCCGCGAAAGAGCGCATGATCCGCCCGGTCCTGAAACGCTGATCCTGACCGCGGCCGGGCCGCCCTCACCCGGTCTCGCTGCGCGAGCCCGACCTCTCCCGCAAGCGGGAGAGGCAAAGGAATAGCGCCCGGAGATCTGCGAATGGGACGGGGACTTGGCGAGAGAACCCATCATGCCCCCGCCCCCTGCTGCCGCTTCAGCACCGGTGCGGCCAGGGCGAAGATCGCCAGCACGATCGCCAGCATGGTGAAGGACAAAGCGGCGCCCAGCGGCCAGTTGAAGGCCTGGGTGAACTGGTCCTCGATCACCGTGCCCATGGTGACGCCGACCCGGCCGCCGAGGATGCGCGGCTCCATGAAGCTGCCGATCACCGGCACGAAGATCAGGACCGAGCCGGAGACCAGCCCCGGCGTCGCCAGCGGCAGGATGATCTTCCAGAACACCACCGGCGCCCGGGCACCCAGGCTTCGCGCCGCCTCCAGGATCTGGTCGTCGATCGCCACCAGCGACAGGTAGCAGGTCAGGATCATGTAGGGCAGGTAGGCATGCACCAGCCCGACCACGATGGCGGGGTAGGTGTACAGCAGGCCCAGCGGCGCCGCGTCCGGCAGGATCCAGTGATAGAGGCCATCGATGATGCCGCCGTCGCGCAGCACCATGGTCCAGGAGAAGACGCGGACCAGTCCGTTGGTCCAGAACGGCAGGATGATCAGCAGGAACAGCACCTGCCGGGTGCGGCCGAAGGTGGAGCGGGCCAGGGCCAGCGCCGCCGGCAGGCCGACCGCGGCGCAGATCAGCGTGGTCCAGATCCCGATCGACAGCGAGGTCCAGGCGACGTCGCGCAGATAGGGCCGCTTGAGGAAGGCCAGGTAGTTGTCGAGGGTCCAGACGATCGCCCGCCCGCCGAACGGCGCCACCTTCAGGAAGGAGAAGCCGAGCATCATCAGCAGCGGCAGGAAGATCGCCAGCGTCAGCCAGCCATAGGCCGGCAGCAACAGCCCCGCCGTGGCCACCCAGCCGCGCTTCTCCGCCCCGCCCGCGGCCGGCGCGGTGATGGCGGAAGCGGTTGTCGGCGCCGCCAGCTCGGTCATCGGGTCATCCCCTTGCACCCATCCTCAAACTCTCCTCCTGTCATCCTCGGGCTTGACCCGAGAACGAGGGGCTTCGAGAGCGGCTCTTGGCGGCCCCTGGATGCCCGGGTCAAGCCCGGGCATGACAGAAATGAAGCGATGCGTAGCCTCTCCCGCCCCAAACCGTCATTGCGAGGAGGCGCAGCCGACGAAGCAATCCATGCCGCCGCTCTTGCTGCCCCATGGATTGCTACGCTGCGCTCGCAGTGACGGTATTGAATGAGGCAAACGGGCGAGGCAACGCAACGAGCCAAGCCTATCCCGCGTAGAACGCCTTCGTCTCCTGCCACAGGTCCGAGAACGCCGTCCTCTGGTCGTCGCTCAGCGGCGACATGAACTGCAACTGGGACAGGTACTCGGCCTTGTGGATCTGCTTGTTCAGGTCGTCGGCCGGCAGCGCCGCCATAGCCTTGGCGTTGGCCGAGGCCGGGGCGCCGACATTGGTGGCCCAGTAATCGTAGAAGCCGGGGTCGATCATGTAGTTGATGAAGGCCAGACCCGACTCCTTGCGGGTGCTGGTGGCCGGCACCGACAGCCCGTCGATCCAGCCGATCCCGCCTTCCTTCGGCACCACGAAGTCGACCGCCAGCTTGAAGTTGCGCTGCGACCGCACGGCCGCGCCCGACCAGTAGATCGAGACGTCGAACTCGCCGGCGGCGAAGGCCTTGTTCCACTGGTCCTCACTGGACCACAGCAGCTTCACGCCGGGCTTCAGCTCCTTCAGCTTGGCGGCGACGGCGGCCATGTCCTTGGGCGCGTTGATGTCCTGCCCGGTCATCAGCGCGCCGATGCCGATCGCGGTGACGGCGTCGTCGAACAGGGCGACGCGGCCGGCCTGGGCCGGGTCGGCCAGCACCGCTAGGCTGTCGGCCTTCACCTTGTCGCGGCGCAGGCCCAGCGCGTTGATGCCCCACAGCCAGGACACGCCATAGGCCTTGCCGTCCTTGTGGAAATTGGCGTGGTCGCGCAGCGCCGGCGCCAGGTCGGCGGCGTTCGGCACCTTGGCCAGGTCCAGGGGCTCCAGCAGGTCCTCGGCCTGGGCCTGCAGGGTGCGGGCGCTGTTGATCAGCACCACGTCATAGGTGCCGGGGTTGGTGCGCAGCTTGGTCAGCATCTCCTCTTCGGAGTTGAAATAGTCGTGCTTGACCTCGATGCCGGTCTTCTCGGTGAAGGCCTTCAGGGCCCAGGCCTCGTCGGTGCCGTAGCCCTGCCAGTTCAGGACATAGATGGTCTCGGCCGCCCGCGCCCGGCGCAGCGGCATGGCCCCGGCCAGTGCCCCGGCCCCGAGCAGGGCGCCGAACCGGCGCCGATTGACTATGACGGACATGAAACGCTCCCCGGCGGTTATTGTTTGTACACAAACGATGCTAACGCGGGGTGGTAGGGATTGTCAAATTGCGTTGGAGGGTGCCAGTCGGTCTCCGGTGATGAGAGCCGGCCCGGCATCCGGCATCAAAAGGGCCGCAAAGCCGTCTACTCCGAAAGACGTATTTGGCTAAGCTGAATAAAGTGTTATGGTTACTTCGCTTCGACCGAGGAAATGAATGTGTTCGGGCCGTCACCCGGCACACGGTATTGCGGATAAAGTATTCTTGCCCGTGTTGACGGATCGGGAAGGAACGCTTGAAGCTGGAAAGGCCGCCAGACAATGGCGGCCTTTTCCATGTCAGACAGCGCCCCTTTTTGCTGCGTGCAGCTTGAAGGCGATTTCGGTCCGGTTCCGGGCCTGCAGCTTCTTCATGATGGTCCGGATATGCACCTTCACGGTGCTCTCACACAGGTTAAGCTCATAGGCGATGATCTTGTTCGGCTTGCCCTGGGCGACGGCATCTGCGACTGCGCCTTGCCGCTCCGAGAGGCCGAGCAGGCTGTGAGCGGTCTGCTCCCCCTGCGGCCGCTCATKGCCGGAGTTCCGGAGAGCGCTGGCAGGGACGAACGTGCCTCCGGCCATCGCGAGGCAAAGCGCCCCGATCGCGACGCTCAGGCTGACGCTGGTCGGGATATAGCCGCGGGCCCCCTGTGCCAGGATCTCGGCGACATACCGGGAATCCTCGCTTTCGCCCATCACGACCACGGGGATGTCGGGATGGGCGCCGATCAGCGCCCGGAGCTCGTCCCCGGGCGACGTGCCATCATGGCTGACCGCGCCGCACTCCAGCAGGATCACCGAGGTATCGTCTCGATCCGGGCTCCGCTCCCATTCACCGATGTCGGCAAATGCCCGGCTCCGAAAGCGGGCATCGGCTCCCGCCAGCGCCTGGGTCAGGGTTTCCCGGCCCAGGACACGTCTGTCGATGATCGCGACCATTCTCAGGCCAGGAACGGGATGGTCCACCGTCCGGTCCCTGGTGGAATGATCAATCTCAGCTTCCGGCGTCCCGATAATGGTGGAACGCGCATCGGCTTGGTTGCTGACGAAATACATAATCCACCCTATGTTGTATTGGAGGGTAGTGTTCCCCCTTTCCGCTTTGTCCTATCGAAGGCGCTTTGCGCTTCTCATCCTCGCTCGTACAGCCAGCAGGCTGCTCGGGGAGGTCCGGCTGGGCTAAGTTCAAACATAATTGTACGACTTTTATGCAAAAGCAACTTAACCGACCATACGCCTTTCGGTGAGGCCGATGTAGACGAGGCAGCAACCTGCAAGACCATTCCGAGGCCGGACGGGTCAAGCCTGTCGCCCAGCGCGATGGCGTCCCGAAGATGGAGCCGCCCGGCATCCGGGTCGGGCAGATCGACTACTCCGAAAGAGGTACTTGGGTCACTTTCATAACATGTTATTAATACTGTGCTTCGACCGAGGAAATGAATGTGTTCGGGCCGTCACCCGGCACACGGTATTGCGGATAAAATATTCTTGCCCGTGTTGACGGATCGGGAAGGAACGCTTGAAGCTGGAAAGGCCGCCGTCATGGCGGCCTTTTCCATGTCAGGCGGCGCGGGTCTTTGCTGCATGCAGCTTGAAGGCGACTTCGGTTCGGTTCCGGGCGTGCAGCTTCCTCATGATGGACCGAATGTGCACCTTCACGGTGCTCTCACACAGGGCCAGTTCATAGGCGATGATCTTGTTCGGCTTGCCCAGGGCGACGGCATCGGCGACAGCGCCCTGCCGTTCCGACAGGCCGAGCAGGCTGTGAACGGTTTGCTCGCGCTCCGGCCGTTCATGGCCTGAGTTCCGAAGAGCGCTGGCAGGGACGAAGACGCCTCCGGCCATCGCGAGACAAAGCGCCCCGATCGCGACGCTCAGGCTGACGCTGGTCGGGATGTAGCCGCAGGCCCCTTGTGCCAGGATCTCGGCGACGTACCGGGAATCCTCGCTTTCGCCCATCATGACCACAGGGATGTCGGGATGCGCGGCGACCAGCGCCCGGAGCTCGTCCCCGGGCGACGTGCCATCATGGCTGACCGCGCCGCACTCCAGCAGGATCATCGAGGTGTCGTTTCGATCCGGGCTCCGCTCCCATTCACCGATGTCGGCAAATGCCCGGCTCTGAAAGCGGGCATCGGCTCCCGCCAGCGCCTGGGTCAGAGTTTCCCGACCCAGGGCACGTCTGTCGATGATCGCGACCATTCTCAGGTCAGGAACGGAATGGTCCACCGTCCGGTCCTTTGTGGAACAATCGATTGCCAGTTTTGCCGCCTCGATCGTGGCGGGAAGCGCGTCCGCCTGGTTGCTGACGAAATGCATAATCGACCTGATGTTGTTGCAGAGGGTAGTGCTTCCGCTTCCGCTTCATCCTATCGAGGGCGCTTTGCGCTTCTCATTCTCGCTCGCACAGCCAGTAGGCTGCTCGGGCGGTCCGGCTGGGCTAAGTTAGAATATAATTGTATTACTTTTTATGTAAAAGCAACTTAACTAACTATACGCCTTTCGGTGAGGCCGATGTAGACGAGGCAGCACCTGCAAGACCATTCCGAGGCCGGACGGGTCAAGCCTGTCGCCCAGCGCGATGGCCTCCCGCAGATGGGAGCCGCCCGGCATCTGGGTCGGGCAGATCGACTACTCCGAAAGAGGTACTTGGGTCACTTTCATAACATGTTATTAATACTGTGCTTCGACCGAGGAAATGAATGTGTTCGGGCCGTCACCCGGCACACGGTATTGCGGATAAAATATTCTTGCCCGTGTTGACGGATCGGGAAGGAACGCTTGAAGCTGGAAAGGCCGCCGTCATGGCGGCCTTTTCCATGTCAGGCGGCACGGGTCTTTGC